>JAFVDH010000062.1 GCA_017478515.1 bacterium | reverse complement strand
ATTCGTTAATTTCAACCTCAGCCCTCATAACTCGTGCTTACGCACTCAAACAAATTCGGTCTTGTAATTGTTTCAACAAACGAATTTACGAAGTTTCATAAAGATATTAAATTTTTATTATTTGTGTAGACTTGTATATAACCACCTTTTTATTTTATTAAAATATTATTGACCTTTACGAATGTGCAATAATTGGTTATGATATAGCAAAAGCACTCGAAAGTAATATTAATAAACTACTAAAGGGCATTTAAATAAAGATTTTTCGTTTTTTTAATAATCATTCAAATAAATGATATACTTCAAAACGAAAATATATATAATTAAAACACAAGCGGCACTACGTGAGCCTTAATTCAAAATTCACTATATTTTGAAGACTGGAGGTGCCTATGGATAACACCATAATGCTAATAATTTATTTTATAATTTCATTATTATTTAATAAACAAAAACTAGCGTTATTGATTGTTATCATAACGCTAGTTTTATTACACTAATAAAACTTCACGTACTAAAAGTTTAATTAACGCTAACTAATTAAACCGCCGCTTGTTTCTATTTATATTATTACATATTTTTATTTTTTTTCAAGGGGCTGTGCAAGTCCAACACATATTAGACCAAACATAAATTTCCCTCCATTATAAATGCCGTAACTACTAAGCAACTCAAAGCTTGCTCAGGTCTTTTAACTTTATTTTGGCAATTATATACAAGGCTACACAAATAATAAAAATATCATATTCGATATTTCAATTTACAATTTTACAAAAAATATTAACCATGCTATATTGAAATAAAAAGGAGAAAATAACTATGGCAAGATTAATAAGACCGACATGGGCAATCAGATGCGTTCAATCAGGTTGTAAAACATTATTTGAAGTAGCAGTTACTCAAGACGGAAAACAACAAGAAGTTGTATGTCCAAACTGCGGCGAACACTACGTTTATCCTGTACGTCCGGAAGATGAGCAACAATCTTAGTTTAAACATTAACAACAAAAGATATAACCAATTTAGTGCATATTTAAAAGAGAAATTTAATGCCAAAGTGTACAAAATTACTCTTGATGCAGGTTTTACATGCCCTTGCAGAGATGGAAGTATTTCATCCAAGGGCTGTATTTTTTGTGATGGAGACGGAAGCTTTTCTCAGCCTCAATTAAAGTTCTTGCCTATTGAAGAGCAGATAGAAAAGAGTATAGTTCACCTGCACGAAAAATTTAAATCTACAAAATATATGTCTTATTTTCAAGCCTATACCAATACTTACAAACCTGTAAAAGAACTTGAAAATATATATACAAGTGCACTTTATCACCCTGATATCATAGGTATTTCAATCGGAACACGTCCTGATTGCGTTGATGATGAAAAATTAAAACTCATTTCCTCGTTTAAAGATGACTACGAAACATGGATTGAATACGGATTACAATCAATTCACAACAAAACACTGCAAAAAATCAATCGGGGACACGATTACGACTGCTTTTTAAAAGCGTATGAAATGAGCAAAAAACACGGACTTAACGTATGTGTTCACATAATTTTAGACTGCTTTGAAACACCGGAAGAAACAATGCAGACCGCCCAAGCTATGGCAGATTTGGGAGTAGACGGAATAAAAATCCACCAGCTTGTTGTTCTGAAAGATACACAATTAGCTAAAATGTACGAAAATAAAGAATTTGAACTCATGGAAGAAAAAGAATACATAAAATTGATTTGCGATATTCTTGAAATTCTTCCAAAACATACAACAATTCACCGTCTTGCAGGAAACGGCTTAATAAGAAATATGATTGCCCCACGATGGATTCAAAAAAAATTCGAAGTCCTAAACAGAATTGACGACGAATTAGAACTCAGAAATTCATGGCAAGGTAAATTTTATCAAAAATAAGTATTTGCATGGTTTTTAGTTTGTTTTAAAATACATGGTATGAAAGCCGAAAATAAAAATGATAAAAAAGTTATTCTAACAAACAGAAAAGCTTTTCACGACTATTTGATATTCGAAAAATATATTGCAGGAATAGTTTTAACAGGTACGGAAATTAAATCTATTCGCAAAGGTGCGATAAATTTAAAAGATAGTTTTTGTAAAGTTGAAAATAACGAAGTTTTTTTATATAATTGTCATATATCACCTTATGAACAAGGAAACAGATTTAATCACGAACCCGAAAGAGTAAGAAAATTACTTTTAAATAAAAAAGAAATTTTAAAAATTTTCGGAAAAATAAAAAAAGAAAATTACACTATTGTACCGCTCGAAGTATTTATAACAAAAGGAAAAGCAAAAGTAGAAATAGCCCTCTGTAAAGGTAAAAAATTATACGATAAACGTGAAGATTTAGCTAAAAAAACTCAAAACAGAGACATAGAAAGACACTTAAAAAGATAGCACAACTCAAAAGGCCGGAAGATGTTTACAAAAGAAGATATACTAAAAAAACTAAATTCAGATAACTACTATATTGACTTAAACGCATTGGATACATTTATAAAAGAATGGCAGATAGATGCGATTTATGAAAATATGGAGGGAGTGGAATTTTTTGACGAAACATCTATAACAAAAATTAAAAAAGGCATAAGCCTAAAATCACAAGGATATAACAAAGAACAAATTTCTTACAGAATACACAAAGCCCTAAAAGATGTTGAAAAAGAAGAACAACAATCTCAACAGCTTTCGGTTAATCAGGAACAAAACTTCGTCCCTGAAGTAAGAAATGTTCCGCTAAACATGACAAGCCAGGCAATAGATATGCTCGCAACAGCGGTTTCATCAAAAATAGCTGAAGATATTAAATCACACATAAGCAATTCGGAATTTGCCGAATCATTAATAGAGGCAGGTTCATACAAAAAAGATAACGAAATTCTGTCACAAAAAGTTGATGAATTATTGAATGACAACAGAAAATTGGCAAAAAGAATAGAACAATTAGAAAACGACAGAAGAAGTTTTTGGAAAAAACTTTTTGGCTAAATACTTGACACAAAGGTTTTAGCCCATATCATGGAAAAGTAACTATGAGATAGGTAAATCGTTGTAAAATCCAAACGGATACGATTCCTCAAATTTGAAAGGATAAAGAAATGTACGCAATAGTTGAAACAGGTGGAAAACAATACCAAGTAGAAGAAGGCCGTTACGTAGACGTAGAACTTCTTGAAGGTGAAAAAGATACAAAAGTTGTATTTGATAAAGTTGTAATGGTTGTAAACGGTAAAAAATCAAAAGTTGGTCAACCATATGTAAAAAATGCAAGTGCCGAAGGAACAATAATGTTACAAGGCAAAGCAAAAAAAGTTATTGTATATAAACAAAGACCTAAAAAAGGATATAGAAAAAAACAAGGTCACAGACAAGAATTTACAAGAGTAATGATTTCAAAAATCAGAACAACAGCTAAAAAATCAAAAGCAGAAGAAACTGCAGTAGAAGAAGCATAAACTTGTAAACTAAATATAATAAAAGCTTAAAAATACAAAATAAACAACAAAATCAGAAAGCAGGTATAAAATGGCACATAAGAAAGGGATGGGTTCGACCCGTAACGGACGTGATTCAGAAGCACAGAGATTAGGCGTTAAAGTGTATGGCGGCGAATCTGTAAAAACAGGTAACATAATAGTTAGACAAAGAGGAACAAAATTCCATCCGGGTAACAACGTTGGTATCGGTTCTGACGATACATTGTTTGCGTTAATTGACGGTGTTGTAAAATTTGAACCTCACAGACGTGACAGAAAACAAGTAAGCGTTTATGCTCACCCTGAAGCATAAGATAACAAATATTAAAATAAAAACAAAAAGGGCCGGGTTTGAAAACCCGGCCCTTTTTGTTACAAGAAGTTAAGAATTAGCCTATAAAATCAAAATAGTGTAAAATAGTGTGGGGAATTGTATCACAAATCTTTAGAAAATATAAATTAGGATATATATTATGAATCGAAATACAGCAAATAAAATAATGTTGCTATGCTTATCGTTATTGGGATTTATACCGCAAGCACATGCCGCATTAAGTTTTCCGAACATTAACATCGGAATGCAGACAGCACAAACACCGCAAGATTTTTCAAACGGCATACAAATATTAATCTGGTTGACAATTCTAACACTTGCACCGAGTATTTTTATTATGACTACGGCATTTGTCAGAATTGTAATAGTTTTGGCAATAACAAGACAGGCAATAGGTGTAGGCTCATTACCGCCAAATCAGGTTTTAATCAGCTTGGCACTTATTCTAACGTTTTTTGTAATGTCGCCAACCCTAAACAAAATAAACGATACAGCCATTCAGCCATATATGAAAAATCAAATAACCCAGCAAGCCGCTTTGGATAAAGCACTTATTCCGGTAAGAGATTTTATGTTCGGACAAACAGATGAAAAAGAGCTTGCATTATTTGTTAAAATGGCAAAAATAGACAAACCTAAAAACATGGATGACGTTCCGACTTATGTTTTAATCCCGTCATTCATACTAAGCGAGTTAAAAACTGCTTTTAAAATAGGCTTTGTAATCTATCTGCCGTTTTTAGTTATCGACATTGTTATTTCAAGCGTACTTGTTGCAATGGGGATGATGTTTTTACCGCCTACAATGATTGCACTTCCTTTTAAATTAATCATGTTTGTTATGATAGACGGCTGGTATTTAATAGTTAAATCGCTGGTTGAGGGATTTGCGGTAATACATTAGAAATGGTATTGGGCTTAAAATTAGAAATTAGGGATTAAAATATATGGATTTAATAATAAATTTATTACAAAAAACATTTGTAGTCACATTGGAACTCGTATCACCAATATTGTTGGTCGGCATGGTTGTAGGTCTTACGATAAGTGTTTTTCAAACAGTTACACAAATTCAGGAAGCGACATTAACTTTTGTTCCTAAAATTATTGCCGGGATATTAGCACTAATTGTTTTACTTCCGTGGCTTACAAGTATGTTTATAACATCAATAAATGAGTTTTACGATATGATACCTGAATTAATAAAAGGATGAGAGAGGAATTAAAAGAGGACTAAAATTTAATGGATACAAGTTTGCTGGCAATATTCACACCATTAAAAATAATTCTATTTATCGCAGTATTCACAAGAATAAGCGGTCTGCTTGCATCTGCCCCTTTATTTTCTACATATCCAATACCTTATCAGGTAAAAATATGGTTATGTGCAATGATAGCGTTTATAATGTTTCCTTTTGTGCAATCTACAAGTAGCTTTATAATGCCTACAGTTATGCCTGAACTTATAGTTATACTTATAAAAGAGTTTTTAATAGGATATTTAATAGGTTTTTGCACAAACTTAATTTTTGTAGCGGTAGATATGGCGGCAAATATGTTTTCAATACAAATGTCCTTATCGGCATCACAGGCCTTGAACCCTACAACAGGTACAACGTCACCGGTATTAACACAAGTATACACATTAATGGCATCCATGGTATTTATAAGCCTAAACGCACATCAATGGCTATTTTCAGCGGTATATAACAGTTTTACAAGTGTTCCTGTAGGATACGGATTTTTCGTAAACGGAAAAATTGTTCAAGAATGTTTGTATTTAACAGGTCAAATGTTTAGCGTAGCAGTTGGACTTGCACTGCCGATATTTGGTATACTATTAATAAAAGATGTTCTAATGGGATTTGTGTCAAAAATGATGCCGCAAATGAACGTATTTATGGTAGCAATGCCGTTAAAAATATACGTTGGACTAATATTAGGTATGGTATTTGTAAGACCGATGGCAGAATACATAGCCGCAGTAATAGAAAAAACATTGACAGCAGTAATGGTACTATTTTAGAGGATAGCAAGAAGAAGAAATGGCAAACGACGGAGCAGAAAGAACAGAAAAAGCCACTCCCCGAAGACGAAATAAAGAACGTGAGAAAGGGAATGTAGTAAACAGCAGGGATTTATCTTCAGCATTAATCCTAACAACAGGTGTTGCGTTAATAAGCATGTTTTCAGGCTATATTCTAAATAAATTCAAATCTACAATGATATTTGCATTTACAAGCCTAAACCCGTCAAAAATAAGCACCGATGATATAGCCGCAATTTTTGCACCATACGTGCGTTCTTGTGCAGAAATTTTAGTTCCGCTATTTTTATGCTTGTTTATTGTAGGCATAATAGTTATCAGAATGCAAATCGGCCAGGTTTTTGCCGTAGAAAAAATCAAACCTAAGTTCAGCAATATATCGCCCAAAAAAATGATTGACGGATTTAAAAGACTGTTTAATCTTTTTGACACAAGAAAAATGGTAGAATTTGCAAAATCATTATTAAAACTGTCAATAGTAGGATTAACAGGTTTTATGGTTGTAAAATCAAGACTTGATGAATTATACGGAATTTTAGGGGCAGATGTACAAACAGGATTTATGGTAATCGGCTCAATTCTAACACAAATGATTGTAGATATGTGTATTGCGATGATAATTCTTGGAATTTTTGACAGATACTATCAAGATTGGGAATACGAAAAATCATTAAAAATGACCAAACAAGAAGTAAAAGATGAAATGAAAGATATAGACGGAGACCCGAAAATAAAAGCGAGAATAAGAGCGGCTGGGATGAAATTATTACAACAAAAAATGATGTCGGCAGTACCAACAGCAGACGTAGTGGTAACAAACCCTACACACTATGCCGTTGCCTTAAAATATGATAAATCAATAGCTCCCGCACCTATTGTAGTTGCTAAAGGTGTTGATTTTATAGCATTTAAAATTCGGGATATTGCCAAAGAAAACAAAGTTCCAATTGTAGAAAACAGAGCAGTTGCAAGAGCTTTGTACAATTTAGTACCGATTGATGGTATAATACCGTCAGATATGTTTACGGCCGTTGCGGAAATCCTTGCGATGGTATACAGAAACAAACAGACAAAATAAAAAAACTGGTAAAACAGTTAAAAATAATTATTTTAACGGACGAAAAATACGATTAAATAAAGTATAATCAAATAAAGCAGGAGATAGTAAAACTTAATGAACGGGGCTAAATTAGCTGATTTATTAAAAAACAACGATATAGTACTTGCCATAGGGCTTGTAGTTATTGTTGGCATGATGATTTTACCGCTTCCTGCAGTAATGCTTGATATTTTACTTACACTAAATTTAGCATTTGCATTGATTATTATGCTAACCTGTCTTTACACAAAAGAGCCGTTAGATTTTTCAAGTTTTCCGACAATACTTTTGATTGCAACCCTGTTCCGACTAGGGTTAAACATATCAACTACACGTTTAATATTGCTGTACGGAGATGCGGGGAATGTAATTAACGCATTCGGAGAATTCGTAGTCGGCGGGAACTACGTAGTCGGCGGTGTAATTTTCGTAATATTAGTTTTAGTAAACTTTATGGTAATCACAGGCGGTGCAACCAGAATTTCCGAAGTATCAGCAAGATTTACATTGGATTCATTACCCGGTAAGCAATTGAGTATAGATGCCGATTTAAATTCGGGATTAATAAGCGAAGATGAAGCAAAAACAAGAAGAAGAAATCTTGAGAGAGAAATGGACTTTTACGGAACGATGGATGGGGCATCAAAATTCGTAAAAGGAGATGCAACAGCAGGTATAATCATAACGGTAGTGAACATTGTCGGAGGATTGATAATAGGCGTTGCGATGTTGAGAATGAATATAATGACAGCCTTACAAACATACACAATCCTAACAATCGGCGACGGATTAATCTCGCAATTACCTGCATTAATTATATCATTATCAACAGGTTTGATAGTATCACGTGCAGGCGGGCAAGAAACCTCTTTATCAACAGACATCAACAAAGAATTATTTTCAGACCCGAGAGTACTTGGTGTAATTTGCGGGCTGTTACTATTATTAGGCTTGGTTCCGGGACTACCGACAATACCGTTTATGTCAATAGGTGCGATTGCGGGCGTTACAGCTTATTATAGATACGAAGACACAAGAAAAAAAGAAGAACAAGCTAAAGAAGAGGCTGAAAAAGCTGAAAAAGCCAAAAAGGCATCCGGAAAACGAAATAAAAAAGCCTCAAAAGAAAGTGTTATGGAACTTCTCAACGTGGAAGACATCGGAATAGAAGTAGGCTATAGACTTGTGCCGTTATTAAATGTTGATATGGGAGGAGATCTTCTTGAACGTATAGCACAAATAAGAAGACAAACAGCATTAGATTTAGGTATTGTACTGCCGTCAATAAGGGTAAGAGATAATCTTCAGCTAGCACCTAATACTTATCAAATAAAGCTTAAAGGTGTCGGAATTGAATCAGGCGAAGTATACCCTGATAAAAGCTTAGCAATGAATTCATCAGGTATGCCCGACAACCCTAATATTACAGGTATAAGTGCAATAGAACCTGCATTTGGCTTGCCTGCATTATGGATAGAAGAAAAAGATAAAGATTATGCAGAAGCAAGCGGATATACTGTAGTAAGCCCGTCTGCCGTAGTATCAACTCACCTGACAGAAATAATCAAAAAAAATGCATCAGAAATTTTATCAAGAGATGCAGTTCAGCAGTTAATAGACAATTTGAAAAAAGAAGTTTCAGACGCATACGTAGACGATGTGATGAAAGATATATCAGTTGCGGAAGTTCAAGTTGTAATGCAAAATCTGTTGCGAGAAAGAGTTCCTGTAAGGGATTTGAAATCTATACTTGAAACAATAAGTATTCAATCACGAGTAAGCAAAATACCTGACTACTTAACAGAACAGGTAAGACAATCCCTATCAAGAACAATCTGCAAGCAAAATCTTGCAAGTACTGGAGAGTTAATGGCAATAACATTATCGCCTGATGTAGAAAACACAATAGCAAAAGGCGTAAGTCCGGACGGACAAAGTTTGACATTAGACCCCGAATTTACAAGAAAACTTCTTGACAGCCTAAATAATGAACTTCAAGCTGCAATAACAAAAACCGGAGAACAGCCTGTAATCCTTTGTTCATCACCAATACGGCTTGCTTTTAGAAGATTAATTGAAAGAACATATCCACAAATTGCAATTATGGGTTATAATGAAATCAGTACAAATGTAAAAGCAAAATCTGTAGGTACAGTAAAAGTAATATTATCTAAAGTCTAAGAAAGGATATAACATAAATGCGTGAGCTTATAAAATTAGACCAAGAAGTTTTAATAGTTCCAAAAGATTTCAAACTAACAAACATTGGAAAAGTAGTAGATGTAGGAGAAAACGGGTTTAAAATGAAAGTTAACTACCCGACACAAGGTATCAACATAAACCACATCTGCGAATTCTTTTCACCGACAGAAAACGGTATGTTGTACTTTGAATCATACACTGCACAAATGGAAAACAACATTCTTACAATAGCAAACCCTATAAAACATAGATTTTTGCAAAGAAGAAAATTCACACGTATTCCGTTTTTACTTAATACAAAATTATACAGAACAAACGACGTATCATACGATATACAAACAATTGACTTATCAGCCGGCGGTTTAAAATTCCGTTCAAAAGAACACATTAACATTGATACGGAATACAATGTTGATATTAACCTTTCAGACGAACAATTGATTACATGTAAAATACAGCTTATAAGAATTGAAAAACAAGATGACGGAACATACGTATTATCAGGAAGATTTTTAATTCTGAATAACATAGACAAAATGACCCTAATTCAATACTGTATGAAAAAGAATATGGAATTTATAAGCAAATAAAATGGCAGCAAAAAAAAATAAGAAACAAACAAAATTAAATCATAAGCAATTTTTCGGATTATTATTATTTTGTCTGACAATGCTTATTTATTGCACATGCTACATGCTTCAAAACGGCGGAATAACCTATGAATCAGTAACGGGAGCATTTGAAGATGTCATACCTTATTGCTGTTTAATAGGATTTTTCGGATTTATAATAGGCTCAATCCTTGACAAACCGAATAAAAACAAAGATAAAGAAAACAATGATATGATAAATAAATTCATACAAGATGCCTCAGCACAAGCGGCCCAAGCTGCTCATGAAGCAAAAATGGCAGCAAATTCTCAACCGTCAGCCTTATCAGAAGATTTGAATATAAAAATTGATACGGAGGTTGATATTTAATGAGCCTGCTTAGTTTGCTGAAGAAGAAAAATTTTATAACCCTGTTTACAACTCCGTCACATAATCAAAATTTCTTTATTCTTTCAAAATTCAGACAATTTTATAAATACGATATATCAGAAACAGATGCCCATAACCCCCAAACTGCACTAAAAACAGCCGAAAAAAAAGCAAGCGGAATTTATAAAACGAAAAAAACTCATTTTCTTACTAACGGTTCAACAAGCGGAATTATAGGGGCAGTCTTGGCATGCGTAAAGCCAAAAGATAAAGTATTAATCTGGAAAGACAGCCATATTTGCCATAAAAATGCAGTTGAACTTGCAGGAGCAGAACCAGTTTTTTACGAGACAGAATATGATGAAAATTTTGGAATACCAAAAGCCGTAAATGTTGATTATATAAAAAATCTTATTGAACGAAATAAGCCAAAAGCTTTAATAATAACATCTCCAACTTACGAAGGAGTAGTTTCCGACATAAAAGAACTTAAAAAAATATGTGCAGAAACAAATACATACTTGATTGCAGACGAAGCCCACGGAGCACTGTATCCTTTCAGTGATAAATTACCTCAATCATCAGTAACAATAGCTGATTTCACGGTACAATCACTTCATAAAACTGCAGGAGGACTAAATCCAACCGCACTTTTACATAATAATACAGACTTAGACAGTTCAAAAGCACTCGAAAAGATTAATACGACTTCGCCATCTTATCCGCTTTTAGCCTCAATTGAAAAAAATATAAATTATTTGAATTCCGCTAAGGGAAGAAAAAATTTAAACGAACTTATAGAAAATATTAATACTCTAAAAGCTAACTGTTCTGACATAAATTTTTACAACAACGATGATTTAACAAAAATAGTTGTTAAAGTAAATGGCTTATCAGGCTATGAACTATCCGAAAAACTGTACAACGAATTTAAAATAGAAGACGAAAAAACAAACGAAAAATCAATATTACTTCTAACAGGAATTGGAACAGATAAGCAAAAATTAAAAAGACTTGAACACGCTTTAAAAAAGATATAAATTTTGGATTAATAAATAAAATTAACTTTTGTTAACAAATTCAATAAAACTATCAATTTTTATTTTTACGAACATTAAGTAATGTATGATAAATGCAATAAACAATTTTAGTCTAAAAACCCCACAAACACAGACACTTTCTCGTCAAAACCAAATCAAACCTGACGTTCAAAGCATTATAACAAACCCTATAAAAAGACCAAAATTGCCCCAGCCGACAACAATGATGGCATTGTTGTACAATAATATTTCATTCACAGGTCATAGAGAAGACTTAGTTCGTTCAATAGGACATGTTTCATGCCCGTGTTGCGGAACAAAAATGCTTACAAATGACGATATGACTAAAATTTCAAAAGATTTAAGCAAAGAAGATACGGCAAAACATTATATAAATACGTTAAAACCTTATGAAGAATACATGCATAAAACAGAAAAAGATGTATTCCACCGTTTTGAAAAATGGGGACAAGAAAATCCTGAAAACACTATCAGCGATTTTCTTTCAGAAAACAGAGATGCATCAATGGACATTTGCAAAAATAAACAGGCGGATATATTTAAACAAATTAACTCAACAGCAAATAGTATAAGTAAAGATGCAGGCGAAAAATTTGAGAATTTAACAAAAACATACTCAAAAACCCCGATAAATAACGAAGAAGACATGAAAACTATCAGAAAATATATGATTTCTGATATAAAAACTTCTAAAAGATTAATCAATAATGAAGATAAATATAATGAATTAAAGACACTTGCAGAAAGTCTTCCGACATCAAAAAATGATGCTGATGCATTTATAGTAAGATATGCAGGACAAAAATCAGAAAAAATCGGAACAAGACTTTTAAAACTTTCTGTGGGAACAATAGAACACGTAAAACCTCAAGCAGACGGAGGCAAAGACAGAATAGAAAACTATCTTCTTGAATGTGGAGAATGCAATCATACAAGGGGAGATGTTTCATTGAAAGACTGGGTTGAAGAGCACCCTGAAATGAAAGAAAATACACAAAAATACTTTGACGAAGTGATTGAAAAAATTAATAATAACGAGCTAAGCCATGGGCTTGATAACTACCCTAATGCAGTAAAAGGAGCATTAAATACGCAGTCACAAGGAACTTTAACGTATGATACGTCTGCATTGAAACCAAAACAAGAAGAAACAAAAAAAGCAAACAATGCCGAAAAATCTGAAAAACAGGGTTCAAAAAATGAACAGGTAGAAACTGCCCAAAAACCTCATACTCACAAGCCTCAAAAACCGCATAAACCACACCCTCATCACCACATTAATCTTGCAGCTTAGTTAAATTTATAATTAAGTTTTTCATTAATTTTATCTGTAATTTCGCTATAATTTTTGTTCACCGGCGTTTTTTCGGCAGATTGAATAATATCTGCAAAAATTTTAGAATTTAATGGTTTTTTACCATCAAGAAAATACTGAGAGTTAAGCGTATCAATTACAGCAGGAACTACCAGACCCGTTTTTGCAAAATATTGCGAAGAGTGATTTGACGTCAAAAATTTAACAAGTTTAACTGCGTCTTTTTGCTTGTTTGAAGATTTAACTATTGCATACCCTGAAGAATCAATTGTAACAAAGCTTTTACGCCGTCCGTTACTATCAGACAAACTATCAGGAAAATTTATAACATCCCAATCAAATTTAATTTCTTCTCTATATTTAGGAACAAGCCATCTGCCTGATAAATGCATAGCTAATTGACCATCTATAAACATTTGTGCCATTGTTTTAGACGCAGACTGATACTGTTTTGGTGCTACGTTATATTTTTTTCTCAAATCCGAATAAAAATTTATACCCTTTTTAGAGTTATCACTTTCAATAATCAAATTTCCACTCTTATCAAGAATTCCTCCACCAAATGCTCTTAAATACGGAAGATAAAACATTGGTTTTTCTTCAAAAGAAATCCCATAATGATTATCAATTGTCAATGATTGTGCTTTATTTAACAAATCTTCAAGTGTCCAATCAGATTTTGGATATTCAACACCATATTTATCAAATAAGTCCTTATTGTAAAAAATAACAAGTTCCGAAACATCTCGTGGTATTGCAAGAAGACGGTTTTCATATGTCATTGTATCCAAAACTTGCGGATAATAATATTTTTTCTCTTCTTCAAACAAAGTATTTAAATCCGTTAAATATTTTTCATACACAGGAATATTTAAGTTATTTATAAAAACAACATCCGGAGCTAAGTTTGACGCAAACATAAGGTGCAATTTTTGAAAATAATTCTGAGGAATATGTAAAAATTTAACTTTTATATCAGGATTTTCTCGCTCAAATTCTTTTAACAAAGTATCTATTATCTGAACTTCTGTCTTAGAACCCCAGCTGGCAAAGACTAAGGCCTTTTCCTCTTTTTGCCTGCACCCTGTCAAAAATATAATACATATAAATATTAATAAAATTTTCTTTATCATTATAAATCCAATACTGATTTAACATAATCTTGGCCGATTTCTATAATTCCCTTGTAAGTCCCTGTTCTTACGAGATACTGAGTAGTATTTTCATCCAGCTCTTCATAAATTCTTACAGATAAATTTTCTGCACTTTCTGCCCTTGAAAAACGTCTCAAAACAATGATTTTTTCATCTATATAACCAATAAGGGCATCAACGTTTTTGTATGTTAATAAAGCAAGGCCTCTTCTGTCATCTAACGGATATTTTTCTTTTATTTGTAATTTCGGTTTTTCGGGCTTTTGTTTTTCAGGTTTTGGTTCATCAGAGCGAATATTTTCATTTTCAGAAGATTTTTCTGCTTGCTCTTCATTATCTTCATCTTTTAATTTTTGCTCAGAAATGTTATCAGAAAAATTATTGTCTTCCACTATCTTATATTGGTCATTTTCAAGTTCTTCATCATCTTCTATAATAAAAATATCATTGTCTACGCCGCCACTTTGCCCGTTATTAAATATTTCAGAATTTTCATTATAGTAATCAGGATTTAAAAATTCGTTTTCAGTACTAAAAATATCCTCTTCAACATCGTCAAAAAGTGCCATGCCCTCTTCATCAGAAAGAGTTCCAAGCTCGTTTTCAAATGCATAAACATTTTTCTTAAACCCCTGCACGGGATTTTCCTTTAACGTCAGCGGCATATCGTTCTTTTTAGCCTGTTCTATTGTTTTCATTGTTTTTATAATATCTTCAGAAACTTCATCCTTTTTAAATCCGTCAAGATTTTTATAGGTTTCTATTTCGTTGATATAAACCTTTTGACCCAGTTTTTTATGCTTTTCTTCCGTTTGCTCAAATTCCTGAATAGCCTGTATCAATTCGTTTCTTTTTTCTTCTTCATACGAAAGAGCTTTTTCTTTATCTTTTATTGATAGTTCCCTTTTTTGTTTTTTAAAGAAGAAATATCCGAAAGCCGATATCGCCAAAATAATTATTAATACAAACATTTTTTTTATAAACGATTTTAAAACAGCTTTTTTTGATTTTGCAGAACCTCTTTTTTTTGCAGAAGTTGAAGTTGAAAATTTACTTTTAAGTTTTGATTTGACGGTAAGAGGTTTAGGAGAATCTTTAATTAAAGAAGTTGTTAATTCTTCCATTTTAGCCTGCTGATTTTCTTTTTCTAACTGCTCTTTATCAATAGGGACAAGCAAAAAGCTTTCAGACTCTTTATTTTTTAAAGTATTATCACTTGCATCAAAATCTAAAATCTGCATAGGCTGAATTTTTACAGCAGAAGTTTTTTGTTGAGAATTTCTTTTCGACGGAGCTTTATAAACAGCCGGCTGTATTTTTTTTGTTTGATTTTTAACAGAATTTGCAAAATTGTTAGCAGAATTTGTACCGGATTTAGAATTTACGGTATTTATAGAAACACTCGAGTTATTTTTATTTGATTTTACTTCAACTATTGCAGACGTCTTTTCAACATTTACAGGTTTTTGCTGCTTTTCTTCAAAAATTTCCGCTTTTTCTTCAGGAGTCAAAGTAACAGGAGCTGTATTTAAACTTAGAAGCCCAAAATTATCGTTTCCGTAACATGAATTATTACAAATAAAAAATAATATAAAAACGGCAGTAAATATGTGCTTAATATAAAGGTATTTCACAATTATTCTCCACACTATAATATTAACATTTAAAGAAATTTTTTACATAAAGCCGTAATAAAAATTATACATTTATGTTATCCTATATATATGAAAAGCGGATTTGTAACAATAATAGGCAGACCAAACGTAGGGAAATCAACACTTTTAAACGCAATTCTGGGGCAAAAAATTGTAATAGCAACCGACAAAGCCCAAACAACAAGAAAGCGTATAAAAGGAATATTTACAGATGAAAGAGGTCAAATTGTATTTATAGACACACCCGGAGTGCATAAACCCTTGAATGACTTTGGAGAATGTCTTGTTGACGAAGCAAAAATTGCACTTCCCGACAGCGACTTAATACTATTTTTAGTAGACGGTTCAGAACCCGCAGGCAAGGGCGATAAATGGATTAGCGACAACCTGCTTTCCGTTAAAACACCTATATTTATTGTTATGAATAAAACGGATAAATTGAATTCCGAACAAAAATTGAACGAAAACCTTGAAACTTATAAAAAACTTTTTGATAAAGATTTAGAAGTAATAAAAATTTCCGCCCTAAATAACAACAATGTCGATGAACTTATAAATACTTTGTTTTCAAATCTCCCGGAGGGTGTAAAATTTTTTGACGACGATACCGTGACAGATGAAAATATGAGATTTATCACAACAGAAATAATAAGAGAAAAAATTCTGACAAATACACAGGACGAAATTCCGCACTCTGTTTTTGTAAAAATAGAAAAATATGAAGAACACGAAAATATAGATAAAATTTATGCTGTAATCTGTTGTGAACAAAAAAGCCAAAAAGGTATTCTAATAGGCAAAAACGGCTCTTTACTAAAAAAAATCGGCATGGAAGCAAGAATTGAACTGGAAGAAATTTTAGAAAAAAAAGTTTATCTTGAACTTTACGTAAAAATAGAAAAAAATTGGCGAAAAAATAAAAAAATATTAAAAGATATAGGATATGAACAGTTTAATAATTAATTATGCTATTTGTATAGCAGTTTCAAGTGGATTAAGTTATTTTTTATATAAAATTTTATATACTGCGTTTCAATGTACAAATTTGCACGAACTTGTCATAAGCTCGGTTGTTTTTGCGAATTATAATAAAAATATTGATTACGCTATATTTTTTATATACATCGCACTGTTTTTTATAATTTTTGGGATTTTAAAAAAAGTTTTGCCAGTTTTTGAAATAAAAGATTTCATAAAGGATATAAAATTTCCCGAACATAAAGGCAATAAACATATTTTGGACATAATACAAACACTATGTTCACTTATGTACTTTTTACTATATCCGAACAACGGAAACAGCTATCCTATTTTACTTTTTATCATAGTTCTTTTAATTATAATAACGAATGCAGACATATATTTTAAAATTATATTTAAAAACAGAAAAATCTCTCCGTTTGCTATAGCACCGATAGCGGTGTTTTTCTTTGGGCATTCATACAATTTCGGAACAGTTGCAGTCGACGACTATCATATGGGTGAAAAATTTGGAACTTACTGGCTTTATCACTTTAAAAATTTTGAACTTTTTAAAGATATAAATTTAATTCATGGCTATAATGATTTGTTTTCAGGTTTTTTAGCAAATAGAATTTTTAATGAATATACGGTTTATTCGTTTTATTTGGCAGAAACACTGATTTATAACATAAATCTGGTAATAACCGTTATTCTGGGATACATAATCTTTTCTGAAAATCCTATTTTAATAACCGGAATTTTTGTAAACTGCTTTTATTACTTTAATGTTTACTTTTTAACAGGGCTTTTGTTTCTTAAAAAAGAATTAATGCAAAACCCTTTCAGATGGTTGCAATTGTATATTATTTCGGCATTTTTAATGACTGCATTTTGGACACATATCGGAATATTTCTGTTTTTGGCTCTTTTACCGTTGGCAATTTATTTGGCTATAAAACTAGTAAAACAAAAACAATTTGGCAGAATACTTTACTTAATTTTGCTTACATTAGCTTTTGGTCTTTTATTTAAAGATTTCATCCTAAGTGCCTATAATTATCACTCAATTTCCAATCCGTTATCCTATGCAAACGGGTTTCCTGAGTTGAAATTTAACCAATTATGGTCTGATTTTATAAAATTATTTGCACTTCTGGCAATGCCTTGTTTTGTCATAGAGTGTGTTAAAGCCTATAAAGAAAAACATTTTCAACTTGTATTCGCATATAGTTTTGCAGTTTTATTGCCGTTATTAGGCCTGACCTATGAACTTACAAGAATAGATTATATACTGTTTTCAAGAATACGATTTATCTCAATTGCTTATATAACAATATTTTTTCCGTTCGTTTTCAATATAACAAAATCTCTTTGGCTTAAGTATACAAAATACGTTTTTGGAATATTACTTATAATTCTATGCTGCTTGAATTTTAACTCAAAATGGGATAATACCTCAAAACTACCTGAAACAAAAAGTCTTCCTGCTATAGGCACAATAAAAATAGAAAACTCCCAGCAAAAAAGACTTGAAAATGTAAAGAAAATAATTGATAAATATTCAGACAAAGATGACTACATATTGGATTTGACAAATAGAGGTTTATATTATTTTTATTTTGAAAGAAAAATTCCATACAATATGATTTCATATTTTAACTTTACAAGCAAAAATGAAGAGGTTATTGCACTTGAACAACTGAAAAATCACCCGCCTAAAATAATCATTTTAAAATCGGATAATATTTTGCACGATAGTATAAAACCTGCTTTAAGAATAAATTCAATATACAAATGGATTTTAAAGAACAATTACCGAATTTTAGAAGATAATGGAAATGTGTTTTTAATCAAATCTCAAACCCCTATAAAATACAATAAAAAAGAACTTAAACAGCTTGATGAGATATTATCAAATAAAGATTTAAAAAAATTGCCTCAAAGCTGGGGCAGCTCTATTAAAAATTTTTATTTAAAAGATGGAAAAGAATTGCTTTACGTTGAAATAGAAACAAAATTACCGACAGAAATTGAAGTTTCAATGAAAAATTCTGATAACAAATTAATACTTAACACAGATGAAAAAGTAAAATCTATTTTAATACCGCTGGATAACTTTCCGTCATGGTATTTAAATCCTGATGAAATAGGGTTATCTCCAAACAAAGACATAAAAATAAAAAGAATAAAATATTACGGTAAATAAAACCATGACTTAGTTCAATACATCTTGGACTAAGTTGTAGGCTGGGGTTTCACCCCAACTGATTTCTAAATTTTTGAACAAAAGGCTTAACCCTAAATATTAAGCTATTTTCTTTATTTTATCTATATTATGTTTTTCTTTTTGATATGCAACATACAAATCATGATAACATTGAGCATTAAGCCAAAACTCAGGTGTAGTACCGAACAAATTTGCTAATTTCAAAGCCATAACAGGAGTAATACTACGTTTCTTATTATATATTTCACTAATAGTTTTAATACCTACATCCAAAAGTTCACAAAGTTTCTTTTGTGTTAAACCATAGGGCTTAACAAATTCTTCTAAAAGAATATCCGCAGGGTGGGTATAAGGTCTGTTAAACATATAAACTCCTATTTATGATAGTCAACTATTTGTACATCGTATGCACATCCATTTTGAAAAGAAAAAATTATTCTATATTGGTCATTTATTCTTATAGAATAAAATCCTGACAAAGAACCTTTTAAATGTTCAAAATGATTTGCAGGCGGCACAACTAAATCTTTTTCTGAAAAAGCAAAATGAATCATATCTAATTTACGTTTTGCTACTTTTTGAATAGAGGCAAACTTTCTGGATTTTTTACCGTTAAAAATATTTTCAGTTTCAGAATCTTTAAATGATTTAATCATGCTTATATTATCATATTATCACAACATGATAATATAAACAATATGTTTTAAAACATTCATAAACAAAAGTTATAAAATATTTAAAGCGGAAGAAAACTATAGCTTGTTTACCACTAAGTCGTAGGTTGGGGTTTCACCTCAACTGTAGAAAAATTTTTAATGCAAAAATGGTCTGATGCTGAAACCAGTTCAGCATGACAGCATAAAATCTTGTCACCCTGAATTTATTTCAGGGTCTATTATCGCTCAGAGGCAGAAACTATAGAAATTTTTTT
>JAFVDH010000061.1 GCA_017478515.1 bacterium | reverse complement strand
CTCAAGAACAATCTTTAGATAACAGAAAAACTTCTATCGAAACTCAATTAAAACAATTAGAATCTGAATATTCTTCTTACGATGAAGCTGTTAAACAATCTGCTAAAGATGCTGCTCCTCAATTCGGTTTAGCTTAATAAATAGATTTTAATCTCTCTCTCTTTATATATATCTCTAAGTGTTTTTAAGGCTCTCATTAAATGAGAGCTTTTTTATTGCAAATTTAATATATTTGTATGGTTGATTTTTGTAAAAATATTATTAAAATAAAGCTAACAAAATTAAGATTGGAGGCTTTTATGGCAAACAGAATTGACGGTACATCATTATTTACATCAATGAATTCCGGTTTAAACAATACATTTTCAGTTTTATCAACAACATTTTCGGATGGAGTAACATTAAAAAATTTAGCAACAAATGATGCGGCAAATGCATTATCATCCAATGGCTTAAATCAGAATTTTAAATCATATTTGCAAACAAATTTTAATTCCGTAGATAAAAACCATGACGGAAAAATAAGTGCAGATGAAATAAATAACTACGTAACTAATTTAACAAGGCAAGGCATGACAATGGAGCAACTAATTCAATTAGGCACATCTTCCGGTATGTCATCGTCGCTTTTGGATACGGTAATGTCGCATTTTAATGAAATTGATACAAATAAAGACGGAAAAGTTACTAATGCTGAAATTCAGGCATACGGAGTTAATTCGTCAGTAGAAAAACAAAGAAAAGAAGACAGAACAGCAATGTTAAAACAAATGTCTACATTCTACGAAACATCGGCGAGCAAAAATGATTCAAGCCTGCTTGATTATCGTTACCTTGATGAAGATTCCGAAGAAGCATAAAGAGGTTGAAAAACCTCTTTTTTTATCCAACATAAAATACCAAATTTATTAATAAATCCGCTATCAACAAATATACTGTAGATTTAATTGCTGCCTGCGTAGTTGAAATACCGACTTCTTTTGCACCACCTTTTGTCAAATAACCCTGAGTCGCACAGACAAGAGCAACAAGTCCACCAAAAACGGAGGCTTTAAAAAGGCTAATATAAATATCACGTGTATTTAACCAAAGCCAAACTGAGTTAATGTATCTGTTAGGGTGCAAACCAATAGTTATGTATGATACAAGTAATCCTCCTAAAATTCCCACTAATGCGGCAATAATTACAACCAAAGGTACCGTAAGAACACCTGCAACTATACGCGGTGTAAAATAATAACCGACAGGATTGACATTAAGAGTTTTCATTGCATCAACCTGCGAAGTAACTTTCATATTCGCAATTTCAGCAGAAATTGACGTACCTGCCCTTGCTCCTATTGCTAATGCCGCAAACCCCGGAGCTATTTCACGAATAATTACAATTGCAATTGTACCACCAATATATGTATCTGCCCCTGACATAAGAAATTGTTTGGAAACCTGTATTGCTATAACCGCGGCCGCTATAAAACAAATTATCATAGAAATCGGCAAAGAATCATAACTTATTGCAGAAGCCTGAGAAATCATATTTTTCCAGCGCATTTGACCTGAAAAAAGGTATTTCAGGCTTTCAATTAAGTTTTTAACACATAAACCGAAAAAACTAATCATCTATATCAACGCACCATTCTTTGTATTTTGGAACTTTGCCTCTAACAACATCATTATAAATGTTTTGAATATCTGAAACAATTTTTCCAATTTCTCCGTTACCAATATTTCTGTTATCTATTGATGTAATAGGAGCAATCTGTGCACCTGTTCCTGAGAAGAAAGCCTCTTGTGCGCAGTATAATTCACTTCTGTCAATAACACGTTCTTCAATTTCAAGTCCGAGAACTTCCGATGCAAGTTGAATTATTGTATTTCTCGTAACACCTGTTAAAATATCAGATGTTGTAGTTGTTGTAACAAGCTTTCCGTCAATTATTAAGAATAAATTCATTGCGGCACCTTCTGCAACTTTTCCGCACTGAGAAAGTACAATTGCCTCATCAAAACCGTTTAGTCGCGCATCTGTGGATATTAAAGAGGCATTTACATAAGCACCGTTAATTTTGGCTCTTGGAGGAATAGAATTATCCGAATTTCTTCTCCAGCTTGAAACACAAACTTTTAAACCCTTTTCCGCGAAATAATCATCCATAGGAAATGAAAATAAAGTATATTTATCAGGATTATCAATCAAATGCGGTCCTATTCTGTTTGCAGACTTATAAATAATAGGACGAATATAAGCATCTTTTTTGTAATTATTTTTTCTTAAAAGTTCACGCAAAATATTTACATGTTCTTCAACAGAATAAATCGGCTCCATATAAAGAACCTTTGCACTGTTTACCAATCTTTCAAAATGTTCATAAGGACGAAAAATGTAAGTTTTTCCTTCTTCTTTATTGTAATAGGCTCTAATTCCTTCAAAAACTGCTGTCCCGTATAAAAATGCGTGTGTGGTTATGGGGATTAGCGCTTTTTCCTTCGCTATAAATTTACCGTCATGATATACATAGTCTGTCATAAAACCTCCTTAGAACAATATATATATGGTTACATAAAATAAAAATAAATTAAATAAAATATTTATTAATATTACATTTTTTCACCAACATTGTATTTTTTAATGTTTTTTTTATACAATGTACTTGATAAGGCATAGCTATGGAACTTATTTTAGATTTTATATATATTTATATAGGGATATTTTCAATATACTTTTTCATTTTAGGCGTAAGAAGCCTTAATGACAGAAAGTATAAATTGGATAAGAAGTATGCAATGACAGCAGAACCGTCAGTTTTGTGTGTTATTGTGTATTCTCATAATAACTACGAAGCATTAAAAAATATGCTTAATCAGCTTAAAAGTCAAAAATACCCTAAAGATAAATACATAATACAAGTTATTTTAGATAACTGCAATGACCATTCGGAAGAACTATTGACAGAATCTGACAGTCTTCGCGTATTAAATCTTAATGACGGAGTAACGGTAGGTAAAGATCAAGCTATATCTATTTTGTTGGAAAGTTTAAGACAGGATACGAGTATAGAATCTTACGTTTTTATTGACTCAAACAGATACATAGAAGAAGATTTTCTTTTATCTGCAAATACTGCACTTGCAATTACACCTGTTGCATCTGGTCAAACAATTATTATTGAAAATGAAAATCTTACAATTTCAGAAAAAATAAAAGCCGTATATCTAAAGTATCAAAATAATTTTATCCGAAAATCAAGAACCCTTTTAAAACTATCGGATAGAATTGACGGTTCTTTGATGTGCATAAAAAAGGATTTTGTTGAAAAAGTTGATGCATTAGATTTGAAAGATATTAATACCGAACTTAAATACAGCATATTACTTTCAAGTATCGGCTATCCTTGCTTATATATTCCTGATTTTAAAGCCTACGTAAAATCATTTGACTATGATATACAAAGACCATCGTTAAGCTATAGAATAAAATTGTTCAGACAATGCCTGACCAAACTGTTTACATTTAATATAAGTTTTATTGAACATATTTTGTCAATGATTGCACCAAGCGGACTTGTGGCGGTAATACTGTCTTTGGGTTATTTATTTTTATCTGCAAAATACTATTTTATATTTAGCTTTATTGGCGTATTTACTGTATTTTCACTGTTGCTTCTCGGATTTGCAATAAGTATTTTAAAGTCTGAACTGTATGCAAAAGACTTTATGTATCTTGCAATGTATCCAGCATATTCAATATTGCATATTTTGGATAACTTGCCGCCATACAGATTTATAAAAAAACACTTTTTTAAAGGTAGAACCAAAAAAGATGTTCAAAAATATTCCGTGAAAGTTTTTGCAACAAACGGCAAAGCAAATATACCTTGTAAACTCGATTTAATCTCTGAAAACGGCATGGCAAAAGTTGTTTTTTCATTTAAAAAGAAAAAATTTACATCAAGCAAACAAATTCGAATGGTTGAAGCATTAAACGAATTGACCGAAAAACTTAATGATTACGGCTTTCACTTAAAAATATGCTACTGCTGCGAATATTTTTCAAGTATCGTCGACGGTTCACAAAATATGATACACGGCGAATGCAGTTATGATTTTAAGGACAAAAAGCCTAATGATGTTCTTACAACATTAATATGGAACTCATGCTCTGCTTGCAAGCCTAAAAAAGTTATTAGTGTAATTGAAGATATAAGATTAAACCAACAGGAATAGAAAATGAAAAAATATCTTATATTGTTTTTAATGTTAATATCTTTTGCGTATCCTTGCTATTCCGATGAATTGGCAGAGGATTATTTTGATATTGCACAGAACTATATTCAAACCGGTGATACCACCAAGGCTCTTGAATATATAAATTATACTTTAATGATTAACCCTAAATATACAAAGGCAATTAAGCTAAAAGATAAGCTTATCCCACAAGAAACCAATGATGATTTATCTCGTACCGCATTAATTATGTCTAAGCAAAAAAGTCTTTCAGACCTTGCAATACTTGATATTCCAAAAAGTGATAAGTATAAAATAGAAAATTCTTCCGAATATTATAACAAACAAGGTAAACAGTACTACCTGAATGAAGAATATGACAACGCAATTCAAAGTTTTTTCAGAGCCGTATCAATAGATAACAAAAACTATATTGCATACAATAACTTAGGTATGACCTACTGGATGAAAAACAATTTGGACAGTGCGGAAAAATATTTCAAAAAAGCTGCGTCATTAAGCAAATACTATACGCAACCGTACATAAACTTATCACTCCTTTATAAACAAAAAGGGGATATGAATAAACATTACGAATATCTGAAAAAAGCTCTTGAAGTAAATCCGGATAATCATTGGACACACTACCTTATCGGCGATTATTACAGTTCAATTGACAATTATCCCGCATCAATTCCTTATTATATTGACGCAATAGACATTAATCCTAATTTTGCGCCGCCATACCTGGCATTAGGTGTATCTTATTTTAAAACGGATAAATATGACCAATCAATTACGGCAATAAAAAATTATCTTGAATTAAATCCTAAATCTGATTTTGCATATTCGGTTTTGGCAAAAAATTATTACCTGAAAGGTGAATATAAAACTGCAAAACGCTATATGAAAAAGGCATATAGTCTTAATACCTCCAATATATACAGAATGGAGCTTGCAAAAATTGAATTTAACGACGGCGATTATGAAACAGCGTTATTGAATTTTCAGATATTGGAACCTGAATATCAATATGCGGAATTATATAATTATATCGGTTTATGTAACCTTATGCTAAAGCGATACGAACTTGCCATAACCAATTTCAATAAAGCCATTGTACTTGATAGTAACAGAGCAATTTATTACTACAATCTTGCCCAGTGCTATGATGCTCTCGGCGAAAAGAAAAAATATGTTCAATACATGAACCTTGCAATTCAAATTGTGCCTGTTACATATCAAGATTACATTGATTTAAGCTGTATTTACTATAATACTTCAAAAACAAGTTCTGCAGTTAAAATATTGGAAAGCGGAATTGCCGCATACCCTGATGCAAAACCTATATACCTTGCATTAATGGGATTATACGAACGCATTGGCGATACATTAAATTACAATATAATAAAAAACAAGATAGAAACGAGATTTAATACTGATGAGCAGAAAAAAACGTTCAAGTTGTTTAACTAAAATATTCAATTTTATACTTACAACTGTTTTAGTTGTATTTACGGCATTTGGCATACAAATGTACTTTAACAAGGCTGAAGGTGCGACAACATTGAAATTTGCGCAAATTAGCGATGACCACTTGTCATCTGACACCGTGAATAAAGCATATCGCTTAACTGCAAATTCCAGAGAATTGTTGGATGATGCTATTGATGTTATAAATCACACTTCAAATATTGATTTTGTATTTTTTACGGGTGATGTTATTGATGTTCCTTTAGAAAAGAACATGAAAATGTTTTTGGAACACGCAAGTAAAATAAAATATCCTTATTATGCGGTTCCGGGAAATCACGACATCTGCGTTGGCGGATATTTAAGTAAAAGCTTATATGTTGACTTAATGCAAGAATATGATAAATATTATAAATTTAACAAAACCTATTATTCTTTTACTCCAAAAGCAGGATATAAAGTTATTGCGCTTGACCCTATAATTGATACGAGAATTACAGCAAACGGAGAATTGCCACAAGAACAACTTGACTTTTTGGATAAAGAAATAAAAGAAGCAGGTGATAATATTATTTTAATATTTATGCATGTACCGCTAAAACAGCCGTTTACAAGTGATAGCCACAGACTTTTGAATGCGGACGCGATGTATCAAGTATTAAAAAAATATAACAATCCGATAGGAATTTTTACGGGACACTATCATACAACAAGGGTTACACAACAAAATAACATTGTTCATGTAAGCACTCCGGCATTAATATCTTATCCTAACGCGTTCAGATTTATAAATATTCATAACTATAAAAATAAAGCTGTCTTTGAAATACAATATGTACCGACAAGATTATCCGAGCTGCAAACCAAGGCAAAGCTTCTTGTTTTTCACGCTTCAACATACTACGGGGATGAAAAAGACAGAACAGTTACAATTACAATAGAAAAGAGGAAATAATGACAGAAGCAAAAGACGAATTTAAAATCAAATTTAGAGGTGTTAGAGGAAGTTATCCGTGTGCAAACAAAAAATTTATGCAATACGGCGGAAATACTTCCTGCGTTGAGGTTAATGTCGGAGGACATTTAATTATACTTGATGCGGGTACAGGCTTGATTGACCTTGGCAGCGAACTTGTAAAGGAACATATTATGACAGGCTCTCATCTTTTGGAAAGAAAGCCTATTGAAGCGACAATGCTTCTCAGCCATATACACCAGGACCACATAATAGGCTTTACATTTTTTACTCCTAACCATATTCCGACATCTAAAATAAATGTATTTGGTGCAGTTAATTATAATGAAAACCTTGCTGATGAACTTGCACAATTGCTTTTTACAAAATCATTTCCGATTGATTTAGGCGACATTGCAGCAAATCTGAATATCTGTGATATAAATGATACAGAATGCATTATTTTAAGACACGGCAGCGAACCGATTATAAAAAATACGTCAGAAAAAGATGATTTTCAATATTTTGAAGATGATGTAATAATTACGTCATACAAATCATACGCACACCCGCAAGAAGGTGTTACTATTTACAAAATTACATACAAAGGGAAAACACTTGTATATGCTACTGACAAAGAAACTTACTTTGGCGGAGATAAAAAATTGGCTAACTTCGCAAGAGGCTGCGACTTGCTAATTCATGATGCACAATACACAACAGAAGATTACTTAAATCCGCACTCTCCAAAACAAGGTTTCGGTCATTCCACATTTGACATGGCACTTGAATGTCAAGATTATTGCCACGCCAAAAAAGTTATTTTTTACCATTACGACCCGAGCTACGATGATGAAAAATTAAATACAATATCAAAATTATACGGCGATATGGCAGATAAGGCAGACTTTTCTTATGAAGGATTAGAATTAAGCTTATTATGATAAAAAAAATCATACTAATATTTTTTCTTACACTGATTATTCAGGCATGTGCAATTGCGAAAGATAAAGACTATATCGGATTAATGAAAATTGACCCTGAAAAAAATGCATACGTGCATAATAACATGGGACTTCAATATCTGAATATCGGTCAATATTATGCGGCAATACAAGAGTTTAAAATTGCAATAGGTTTAAATCCTAATACACAAGCTACTTCTCTTTATTTTAATAATTTAGGAGAAACTTATTTAAGATTAGGAGTCTATGCCTCAGCGCAGGATTGCTTTGAACGTGCAATAGAAAAATATCCGCTGAATTTTAAATACTATCTTAATCTTGTTACGTCATACCAAATGCAGGGAATTTTAGATAGTAAATTAAAATATTACAGAAAAAATAAAAAATCACCTTTAGATGATATAACCATAGGACTGATACTTATTGCAAAGGGTCAGACAAACGACGGAATAACGGTTTTAGACAATTTTGTTATGAACGAACCAAAATTATTTATTACAGACGGGGTAAAATATTATTTAAGCGGCATTATTGAAGCGAAGAAAAACGGTCTGCGCTAATTTTGTCTATAATTAATTTTATTTCGTCAGAAACATCATCGGTCGATTTAATATGATTTTTGATTAGCTGCGCAAATTCAGCTTTTTTAAATTCATGAAAACCTTTCTTTTTAAAGATTTCTTCTAAATTTAGAACCATACGCTCATTTGTAAAATCTGAGTCATCAATTGAATTTAAGTTAATAAAATGGTCGTTTAGTGTTCTTGTTATCAAGGTTTTAGGCAATATATCTTCAAATTCGCCGCCATTTAAAATGTAAATCCTGTCAAATTGTCTTAATTTTAATTTGATTTGTTCATAATTTTCTTTTGCATCACTATCCAATAACACAAAAATAGGAACTTTAAGCTGCTCGGCAAAGGTGTAAAATGATTTTACAACCTGATTTTTACCACCCGCAGAAATAATTTGAATACCTATTTTATCAAAATCTGTTCCGCAAGTTTTGGCAAAAACCGGCAAAAGAGTTTCCTCCGTAATGCCTTCAACTATTAATACCTGTTTGACAGGAAATTTAAAAATATGCTCTTGTTCATTAATTTCAGGTTTCTTTAGTGATTTCAGCCATTTTAAGTTTAGCGGAGAGGTTTCATCAACAGAAGTTATAAAATCAGCATAATCAATATTATTATCGAGTAAAATATTTGTATTCTCGCTTAAATGAAAAACCTCGTTTTCATATTTTTTTAATTTTTCATTAATTGTTTGATTATCTTCATTGTTGCGACCGAAATGAAAATAAATGGAATTATTTATAATATCCTGCGCATAGTCCCTAATTTCAGCATAAGATAAAATTTCAAAATCTTTCTTTTTAAACTTAGGTTCAATTAAACAGGATAAAATAACTTCTTTAAAAACGCGTAAATACTTATCCTCAGGATATTTAAAACGTGTAAGCCTATCAATGGCAACAGTTAATTCACGCAGATTTAATGTTTTTATTTTGTAACTCGTAATATTTCCTCTTAAAATGTAACAATTTTAATATATTATAACCGAAAAAAGCAAATTTTCAAAACTATTAACGTTTTATAAGTATAAGGGTAAAGGCAAATTTTTACATGTTATCAAATTTGAACGGTATTAATACTTCAAATATCTATGGTGTAAAACCTGCAAAGGCTAAAGCTTCTGCAGGCGTTTCTGCATCTTATGCCCAATCCCCTGCCGCTCTCCCTTCATTTATGTCATACAATACCGTTAATGTTGCAAAAACAACATTATCTTCACAGGCAGAAGTAAAAAAATATTCTGAAATTTCTGCGAATTTAGATACCAACGGTAAAAAAGCTCTTGATTATTTGTTAAAGACAGGTTTATTACTAAATAACAAATCCAACGATAAATCTTCAACATTGGATAACCTTCATAAAATTGTAACAAATAAACGTGCTGACGGTTTAGATGCCAAAACAATGTTGAATGACACGGTTAAAACTATTGCAAATCCTGCAATAATTACACAACATTTCGGAAATATTCCTGACAATATAAAAGGAATATTAAAAGAATATGACCCTGCAACACAAGAAGTTCCTCATTCAGGCTGCTGTGTTGCCGCAAGTATTGAATTTAACCTTGCAAGCCAAATGCCAGCAGAGTTTGCACGTGTAGCAGAAGGTTTGTCATCTGAAAAAATGTCTTGCAATAAAACAATTGATTTGAAAAATCTTTGCGATAACAAAGACGATGCAAAATGGTTACTTGATAACTTCAAGATACCTTATCAAATGAAAGAAGATAACAAGGCGGAAGTTACAATTGCTCCTGATAAAAATGCAATATTCAGAGCTCATATTCAAACTATCGACAGAGATGAACTTGAACGTTCTCCTCTTGACGTATTAATGCAATCTACATTTATGAATGTTGGTTCACAACAAACTTATAATACATTGAATGATGTTCGTGTTGCTTCATTTGGTCCGGGCGACAGAGGACTTGTTGAAATTGAAAAAACATTTACCGAATCTATTGTAACAGAAGCAAACAAAACAGCAGTTACTTTTCAGGATGTGCAAGAAGCTAAAGATGCTGAAGGTAACAGTGTTGCAAAATTAGTAGGCTACAAAGCCGATGCAAATACGGTAAAAAGAAGTTTATTATATTCAATGGCACAGGGACAAAATGTTATTATCGGATACACTGCTGTTGATAATGACGGAACCGTTATAGGCGGTCATGAAATTACCGTTGTGGGCGCAAAAACAACTGCAGACGGTAAATTAGTATTTGTCTGCAATGACACCGATGATGATTCTCCTGAATTGGTTGAATACCATGAAGATTATTTAATCCCAAGAATACACCATGTAGGATTACCTACAGAAGTTGTTGAAGCAGACAATAAATTAAAATCAATTGCATAATTTGTTACTATTTGCCATTAGAGTTTTCTAATTGTTTAACCCTTAATTGAATGTCTTCAAGAAGCTTTCTGTTAATTGCTGCCAAATCTGCAAGAACACCGATTAACCCCGTTTGAACACCGGTTAAAATAAGTATTGATGACAAAATTAACGATTGAATATGGCCGCTTCCGCCAACAGTCAGGTAGAAATACAAAAACCTTGCACCAAGAATAATACCTGTAATTAAAAATAATCCCGCTATAAATGCAAAAAATCTAAACGGTCTGTACACTATAAACATTCTTATTATAGTGAAAGAGGATTTTAGAATATATGAAAAAATATTATTCATAAGTCTTGATTTTCGAGTTGAAGGATTAACTCTTACAGGAACTGAAACGACTCTAAGCCCTTTTGCTTTTGCCTGAATAATAGTTTCCATAGTGTATGTAAAATTATCAAAAACATTAAGCACAGAGGCACATTCGGCAGAAAATGCTCTAAAACCGCTCGGAGCATCTTCAACACTTGTTGAAGATACAAGGCGCACAATAAAAGAACCAAAGCTTTGAAGAAATTTCTTAAAAAAAGTAAAGCCCGAAATTTTTAAAATTGGTCTTGCACCTATAACCATATCAGCTTTTTTTTCAAGTATCGGCCTAACCAAATTTTGAATATCATCTGCGCAGTATTGATTATCAGCATCTGTATTTACAATTATATCCGCGCCGCGTTTCAAACACTCATTTAAACCCGTTTTAAAGGCTCCTGCAAGCCCTGTATGGCGCGTTAACGTAATAATATGATTAATTCCGTTCCAATTTGCAACATCAACCGTTTTATCTGAAGAACCGTCATCAATAATTAAAGTTTCAATGACATCAATACCTTCAATATGCTTAGGTAAAGCCCTTAAAGTTTCTGTCAAAGTTTCTTCTTCATTAAAACATGGTATTTGAATAATTAACTTCATAACTAATGCCTTATTTTTAATTTTTAGTATACAATTAAAATATGCATTTTACAATTATAACTATCACATTAATAACAATTTTAGGCGCTGTTTTAAGAATAATGGGAATTGCAAAGGATGGCGGACTGTGGAATGACGAATACGTTTCATGGGCAATTGCAACAATACCGTTTGGTAAAGGTTTCGTACATGGCGTTTTTCAGCAATGCCACATGCCATTTTATTACTTATATTTAAAGTTTTTTAATTTGTTCTCATCAAATGATACTTTTTTAAGAGTAACTTCAGTCATTCCTGGTATAATTTCTATTCCTGTTATGTACCTTGTAGGCAAGGAAAAATCAAAACTTACTGGATATATGTGCGCTTTATTTACGGCACTAAGTTCGCTTTTAATTTATTATTCGCAGGAAGTCAGATTTTATAGCCATTTATTTTTATTTTCGGTATTATCGCTCTACTTTACAATTCGCACAATAAAAAAGCCCAGAAAAAGAAACCTCACAGGCTTGATTATTTCTAATTTTCTTATTCTATTCACGCACACTATCGGATTTATTTATGTATTTTTCGATTTAGTATTTGTCAGCATAAAATTAAAAAAACTTTATAAAAAATTTGTTCAAACCACCTGGATAATAACGAGCATACTACTTTTAACCGTGTTACCGCTAATGATTAAGATTATGTTGCTAACAAATTCTATTTCGCAATGGTGGTCAAAATTAAATTTTAACAGAATATTGCAGCTAATCTGCGATTACTTTACACCGGTAATTTCAAACATATCATTAATTGAAAATATACACGGGATTTCGCTTGAAAGCGTATCCATAGTTATTCCGTCGCTTATTTCAATCGCAGTGTTTATAGCCGCAATTGCAGATAAAAATTTAAGAAAACAAAATCAAATATTATTAATTCCGACAGGTGTAATCATAGTTGGCATTATAGCGGCAAGTTTGGGTAAGTTTGCATTAGAGGCAAAATATTTAATAGAAATCTATCCTGTACTAATACTTGTATTCTGCGCAACTATTGATTCTTATAATAAAATTTGGTTTAAAGCATTAATATTTTTTATATTTTTCGCATCACAAATGGCATACATTTTTTCGCCAAACTATGCTTCTTTCCGCCCGCGAGAGGAAGGAAATAAATACATTGCAGACTTAATTGAAAATTCAAAACTTAAAAAAGATGATTTTATTGTAATGACATATTATCCTGCAAGCAGATTTCAAAAGTACACGGATTTTTCAAAATTTAACGTTCTTGAAATATACAAAGGTAATTTTAACTATTTTTACACGCCGTTTTTGACGTCCGAAGAAGCATTAAAGGTTGGTAAAAATAAATATCGCGGTGCATTTTTAAATTCAATAACACCTGTTGAAAGTTTTTATGGCAGCACATTGATTAATAAAATTAATGAAGAAGTTTACCACAAAATGAAACCCGGACAAAAAGTTGCATTTATTTTTCTCGACAGCGTAACATTCCTTGATGAACCAACATTTGCCGCCGTCGTAACAAATCCTGAAATGTATAAAAAAGCTGCGCTACCATTCCTCGTATTTTCTAATATAAGAAACGAAATTGTTAAAACGCTTCCAATAAACGCTTCGCATATAAGGTATGAAGCAAAAGGCGCATGGACAGTTGTAACGGTTGAATACTAAACTATTTAACATAAAAATCAGCAATCGTTATGGGCTTTACGAGATTGTTCTTATCAAAGATTTGCATATAATAATGCCCCGGAGAATGAATTACAAAGTAATCAGTATAATAATGCGGAGAGTCTTTATTTATACGGTAATCATGCGAATATACTATTCCTGAAACGGTTGCCCAGCCCGTTTTATGGTTTGTACTAACTACCTGAATACCGATATATTTTGCTTTTATTGGCTTTTTTGACATAAACAACCAATATATTTTTTCTCCACGCTGAAAATTTCTTGTATAATTTTGCGCAGTTTCAGGAGTAAACGGAACATTATTAAATATTATACCTGCGTGAAAATGCTTTCCAAAAGCAAGCATTCCTAATAATATTATAAAAGAACTAAGCATAGCATCACCTACTGACTAAGATTTACTGCTTTTAAGCTCATTAATTTTGTTTTTTACGGCTTGCTTTGTCAAATCATCACTTTCATGGTTGAAATACTGTTCGTAATATTCAATTGCTTTAGAATTGTTACCCTCTTTTTCATAGGAGAGAGCCAAAGCGTAATATGCATAAGCATAATCAGGACTTAATACAATCACTTTGTTAAAACAATCGCGGCTGCTTTTAAACTCTTTTTTTGATGCATAAACTAATCCTAAATTAAACCATGCATCTGCATAGTTTTTGTTTACGGAAACAGCCTTTTTGTAGTAATAAACAGCTTTTTCAGGATTGTTTTCAAGTTTGTATAAATTACCTGCCTTAAAAGCCGTAAAAGCGTCATTTGGTGTTAATTTTAAGACTTCAATATACTTCAACAACGCATCTGTATTTTTTCCTGACTTATAAAGTTCATCGCCTTCCGCAATCAGTTTTTTTACTTTATCCGCAATTTGCTCATCAGGCTTTTGAATCATTAAATTATCCAACCCTGCAAGCTTTTGCGCATTGTCTTGATTTGATGTGCCATCAAAATCACCTGCTGTAACCGGCTTTATGGAAACAGGAGTTGTCGAATTATTGCTTTTTACGTCCGTTGTGATATTTGAAGCTGCCAATTCATCTTGCGAAGCGTTTGCAGCCTTAAATGCCTTATAATCCTTTAAATAAAGTTCCTTATCCGGTTCTATTTCAAGCGCACGTTCATAATTTACAAGCGCCAAATCCTTATTGCCTAAAAGTTCAAAAGCCTTTGCCAAACCATAGTAAGGATAACTTTGGTTTGAATCCAAAACTACAGCCTGTTCAAATGGTTCTATTGACTCTTTATATTTTGCCTGAGTTAATAAATAATCACCTTTTGAAATATATGCGGAAACAAGGTTTTGTTGAAGTCTTTCGTTCTTTTTGGTTGCAAGAATTTCTTCATATAATTTTATTGCTTCATCGTAACGTTTCAAAGCATGCAGAGCCAGCGCTTTATTTGCCTTGACATCATAATTATCAGGGGTTTCTTTTAAAATTTCATCATAATATTTAATTGCAGTCAGATAATCATTTTTTTTATGATATTGGAAAGCAAGTTCCTTTTTAACTTCAAGGTCTTTATTATTTTTTTCCAACGATGTAAGAAGGTTTTGTATCGCCAAATCATCTTTACCCTGATTTTTATAAACCAATGCAAGCAATTTATACGCATCCGCATCGTTAGGGTAAGCCTTAATATATGCTGTATATTCTGCAATTGCTTCGTCATACAAATTCATATCAACAAGCAAATTAGCATAATAAATTCTTAGAGCGGTTAAATCCGGTTTTAGTTTGAAAATTTGTTCAAATTGCTGTTTTGAAAGGTCTAATTTTCCTAACATGTGGTATGAAACCGCCAAATTCGAACGAACTTTCATGTTATCCGGATTTTCAAGCAATGCTGTTTTAAACATTTCAACTGCCGTAGAATATTGTTTTTCTTCAAACAAAGCGAAACCATAATTAGCATATTCCCTAAACCCTTCAGGATTTGCTTTGTAAGCCGCCGCATAATATTTGTTTGCAAGAGAGAATTTCCCCGTATTTAAGTACGCTGTAGCTATATTTTCTTTTGCATCAACCTGGTCTGGATATGCGGCAAGAAACAAATTGTAATATTCAATTGCTTTATCATATTTTCCCTGAGCCGCAAGAACATTCGCTATATTTACGTAGTTATACTTATATGTCGGAAAAATTTCCATTGCCTGCATATAAGAATTATACGCATTCTCGTAATCACCCGTGGTTTGAAGCAAATTACCGATACTTATATAAATAAAAGCGTCATTCGGACGTAATTTGATTGCAGCCTTATAAGCACCTAAAGCATTGTTATAATCCCCTAAATCCGCATATAAACCCGCCAATTTTGTATATAAAATTGCATCATCACCTGAAATATTAATTGCCTGACGAATTAAATTTACGGCACCTTCAAGATTATTTTGCATTTCCAATTTACAAGCCTGCAAGTACAACTGATGTCCTTCCTTAGTCATTTCTGCGTTGGCAGGACAACATAAACCTGCAAATATAATTAACGATAAAATTACAATAAATTTTTTCAATTCAAATTCCCCCATTTACATAATTATAGCAAATCGAAGAATACGTATCAAATATTTAAACTTGTGTAAAGCTATGAGAATAAACTTCCTTATTTAATAAAATCAATGCAGCCTTATAAATATCGTTAGACTCTTTATCGCTTTTGTCATAAGAAATATCATCTATATCCATAAAATCGCGTGTAACAGAGGTTAAATCGAGTAATAATTTATCGGATTTTGAAGTTGGAGTATTATTTTCAAGCATATTAACCATGCGAATAAGCGCTTCGTCTTTAGCATCAATAATTGCCGCGTCAAGCCCCGCACCCATTGCCAATGACAAATAAACCTTATTAATAAGCGGTCTCAACTCTTTCGGAGAACCGTTTGAAATATTTGATAATCCGATGACAGTGTTACAAGCAGGTTCAAAACTTTCTTTAATAATTGTAATGGTATTAAGTGTTTCCGCAGCCTGAGATTGGTCGACGCTAACAGGTAATATGAGCGGGTCAAAAAAGATTCGCTCGTTTGAAATACCTTTGGTCATACAGGTTTCATACATATCCAAAGCAAGTTCAACTCTGCCGTCGGCAGTTTGCGGAATACCGGTTTTACTGCTTAAAGTCAATGCAATAAGATTTGTGTTAAACTCCGCTGCAAGGTTGGTCATTGCCTCTAATCGTTCATCATCATCACTTGCACTGTTAATGACAGATTTTGAAACGTTACGGCAAGCTTCAAGCCCCTTTCGCATCTCTTTGGCATTTGCAGTGTCAAAAGATATTTTTAAATCGGAATTTTCTTCAACAAGACTGGCAAGCCATGCCAATATACCGTCCAAGCCACTATTTGCAGGACCTACATTCAAATCAATGTATTCCATTTTTGACTGCTTTTTTATCAAATCTAAAATAAAAGCTTCATCTCTGTTTAATAGAGCGGTTCTGACAGACTTTGATATTATGTGTATATTTTCGCCAATTAATTTCATGACTTTATTTTAACATAAAAATCTTTATCAGTTGCAAGACGTATTACCGCCCCACGAGAGAATTTTACCATTTGGACAGGTTTTTCCGTCTTTTGTTTTTAAGTAGTCAGCATTATCGTATGTAATTATCCAACCTGCACAATCTTTATCATCAGGGTCGCTACAAGGATTTTCATCATAGTATTCTTTATATGCATACACTGCTATACCATCGTTGTTCGTGGATGATACGTGGAAAAAGAACAAATCACTTCCCCAGATACTTGCGCCCTTATTAGAACTATCAATGTCAGTAAATATACTACAAGAACAATATGTTGCAAATTTACTACATGAAGCAGAAATAGCCGTATTATCAGCTAAAACCACTTTGTAATTAGTATCTCTATTATAAGCATAGTGTCTATTTTCACCATAAGTATTATCATATAAGTTTTTATCTTTTGTTGTAAAACATTTACCGCTCACATCAAATCCGCAATCTTTAGACACTTTCATAAATTCTGTTAATCGCGTCATAAAACGCTTTGAATAATCCGTATTACTTGAATCATTTTTAAACCACTCATCTAAAGG
>JAFVDH010000060.1 GCA_017478515.1 bacterium | reverse complement strand
TTTATATTGTGCTTCAAAATCATCAAATGCTTTTTGCTCAATAAGTTCACTCATAGGAGTAATGCCTAATTCATTTCTTTTCAAATTTCTTTCAATCGCTTTAATATAGTATTCATACATAGTTCTTTGACGGTTGAATTTGTAAGCGATTACGGATTTTGTTTCATCCACATTTCTGATAGCAAAACCGAAGATATAACCTTCTTTCTTTAACCAATAAAGAATACCTTGCCAAGAATAGATTTTTTGAGTTTCCTCAATCAATAAACCTTCAGCTTTTCCGGTTAAACATTGTTCTGCAAATAATCTCCCATAAACATACTGTAAGAGATTGAATTTTTTGGTTTTTGTTTCTGTCATAATGAAGTCCTTTCTACGCAGTTTGCGTGTTTATTTTTATTTTTTTTATTTACACCCATTAACAAGAGCACGAAGAAATAGCCGGCAATAAACTATAAAAGAAAGCATAAATCTTTACTCCGGCGGTTTTTTTCAATAGAGTGAAGAAAATTTTGTTATCATTTTTTAACAAATACCTTTGTTAGAAAATGTAACAAAATTTAGTGAGAACGGTCGTAACGGCATTGAAAAAAAATTTCGAGTGCCAAAATGGGTTTAAATAAAAAAAATAATCACGCAGACGAAGTAGAAATACGGAATGGTGAAAGAAACAAAATATAAATGAAATCTCGCACAATATGTTTATATTACTTCTATTTGCAGGTTATGATTAGAGGAAAAGCATATAAAACAATGATGAAACACCAAAAATATTAAAACAAGTATTCTTTTTGGTTAAGAATAAACAATATTCCTGCTATCAGAAATAAGAAACAAATAACATCAATACAAATCAACCTAAAAGAATATAAATACAGATATTAAGGCAAGAAATCTATTCTATTTAAGGCAATAACTTCTATCAATATAGTTGAGAGCAGAATATCCGCATAGGTTATGGCATAATCTATTCTTCAATAGTCATAGTCTTTAACGGATAATATAAATCTTTAACTTATTCTTTCTTTAAATTAACAAGTCTTGTCTTTAGATATTTGCGAAAAGGGGGTACACCCCCATTTGAGCAAATATCCCCTATAAGAAATCCATACCCATATATCTCAAGGCAAAAAAAGGGCAATAAAAAACCCTTTTCAAAATTTTTCAAAAACTCCAAAAAGGGCATTGTTGCTAAATGAACCTTAAATGTAAAGATTGTTATTTACTCCTTAATAGTAAAATATTTTATCTAAAAGTAAAATAACTTATGTTAATTTGTTACAGATATTTTACTTTTTAACACAACATATTTTACTTTTTTGTAAAGTATTCCATAATAGAGTTGTAGTTGATACGGACATTCAAAGTAGTGTTAGGTGAGAATTGGCTCACACAGGGAACTGACGAAACGAAATTGACGGCATCTTAATCTATGGGGATTACTATGTTCATTCATTGCAATAGGAAATTCAAATCTTATGAGATTTGGTTTTTACATAACAATAGAGATTTTATGAGAAGAAAATTGTATTTAGGGGTTTGTCCTAATTGCGGTGCTGATGTTGTGGAACTCATAGAAACAAGAAAATATGACGGAGCAGTTTTCAGAAAAACTTATTTCAAAAAAGAAGCCGAAAAACTTACTTCTAAATTATCAACACAGATTGAATATACAAACAAGGATATTAAAAAGTTTAAGAAAGTGCCTTTTGGCTTATGTTATGGGGAAAATATAGAAATTCATAACAGGCAGGGCAATATTATCGAAATAAGGCAGAAAAGATGCGATTATTTCGGAACAAAAGAAGTCATTTTAAAAGTTAAACCATCATACTCCTCCTGATTTTACATTATAGGGCGAATTTTCGCCCTTATTTTTTTGCTCCTGTGAAATCAAAGATTTCTACGTCGCCATTGTTGAGTTGCGTTGTCGAATGCTCAACGCATCCGCCAACTTCACTCCGGCTACCGCATTCAAGGTGAATTATGAAAAATAAAAAAATTATTGAAAGACATAAACCAACCGTAGATGATTGGGCAAAAATCCGTGTACTTTTTCTTAAAGATGTTTCTTTAGATGACATATTAAAAGAAATGCCGGAAGTTGATGTTTCTAAAAAATCAATATCCGAAAAAATGTGCCGTGAAGGAATGAATAAGAAAAAAAGAGAAATTGAAGCAAAGGCAAATAAAAAACTCTATGAAAGAGTTGAAGAAGAAAAAATTGCCGCCAATGAAAAGCATATCCAATTATTCAACGATTCATTAGAAATTGTAAAAACTCTTTTGGAACAATACCGTGATGAATTATCGCAAGGAAAAGCAAAGCCGAGAGCATCTGCATACAATATGGATTTAATTATGTCTGCTATCTCAAAGGCCCAAAAGGGTTTAAGAGTTGCACTCGGTATGGATGAAGAAGGCAATTTGGAATTAAAGCAGCCGGATGTTCTTGTTATTGAGGGTTTTAGCGAAAAGGATATTTAATGGAATACATTGTTGATAAAGAAAATAAAACAAAAAAGTTATCACCGGAAGAAAAAAACGGTATAGCAAAAAGAATTGTATCTGATTTTAAATCATACAATGATTCAAGAAGTGATAATCTTACACAGGCTAAAAAACTTATAAAAGAAGTATTTTTCAAATCTGATTTATCGGGCGAAACCGATAAAAATAAACGGTGGAAGTCAAAAGTCAAAATGTGCAAGTTATTTATGTACTTTCAGACTTTTAAGGCTTTTATTTGGAAAAATACTTACTCCGGTGTCAATTCTATGTTTGATGTTTCGGGTGAATCGCTTGAAGCAGATAATAACGCAAATAAGCAAAAAACAATGCTTGTAGATATTCTTGAAAAAATGGAATATTCTCATATTTGCGACAAAATTATTGATAATGCACTTTTGTATGGTGAATTGATTTCTTTTACTACTTGGAAAACAAGGAAAGAAGAATATCGCAGACCGATAAATTTCTTTGAAACATTATTTCAAACAGATATTCAAAAACTGCCTAAAATACTTGAAGCAAAGGCAAAAGGCAGAAATTTTTATATTGATGAAAGGGTTGTCTATGACAATCCTTTTGTTATTGCAGTTAATCCTGCCGATTTTGTCTTTGATGTTTCGCAGGTTGAAGATTTTGATAATTGCCCGAAAATTTACCGTACTTGGCGAACTCCGGATGATATTATCAACAATAAATGCTATGAAATATCAAAAGATACGGCTGATGCAATAAGAAAAATGGTAACATCTGAACCCGATACATCAGATATTCAAGACCAATCAACAGATGCACTCAAAGATAAAAGCAAAAACAATTCTACTGTTGAAGTTTTGGAACATTGGGGCAATTTTACCTTAAAAGACGGAACTGTTTTAAAAAATTGGCACGCAGTTGTTGTCGGCGGAAAATATCTTGTCAGATTTGAGAAAAACAATTTTATTATAAATCCGTTTACTTACGGAACATTTATTCAAGATACTGAAACAAAAAGGGGTATTAGTCCGCTATATTCCGTTTTGGATTTGGCACATACGCAGGAAGATTTACTGAATAAGACAGTAAACATGCAATCATTAACGGAAAATCCGCCGTTGTTATGTCCAAAAGATTTCTTTGAAGATGATGAAATTGAACTCTATCCCGGAAAGATTATTACATACGATCCGCAACTTTACACTTCAAGCAGTATTCAACCGCTATCATTTTCAACAAATATTTTCATAACTGATATTACATTCTTATCTGATTTAATGAGTGAAATATCCGGTATCTTTCCGAATATGGTAGGTGCAGAAGAAAAAGGTAATAAAACCGCTACCGAGATTTCAGTTAAAACACAAGGTCAAACCACTCGTTTATCAATGGTTTTGGATATTATAAACCAATACTTTATTGTTCCGAATGTCAAAAATATAGCAAAACTTTGTGCAAACTTTAAATTTGGTTCAGAAACAGTTTACCTTAATAAAGACAATAATCCTGAAAATGTTGTTATTACAGACGAAGTAAGGCAAGCAGAATACAGATACACTTATTCTGACAGAAATTCTATGACAGAAAGATTTAGTTTTGCCGATATGGTTATCCTTGCAGTTGAAAGATTTGCAAACTACATTCCGCTTGATGTCAAGTCTGTGTTTACTTGGTATATGGAACAAAAAGGAGTTGAAAACCCAGAAAGGTTTATACAACAGGTAGAACAGATACCGCAAGAAGTACAGGAAATATTGATGCAAGATCCTGCGGTTCAACAAATGATACAAGGTGCTAAAGATGCAAAGGCAAAAATGAAACCTCGTATTGAGCAAAGTAGCGAAAAAACTCCGCAGGAAGAACTTGAAGCGATTGCACAACGGCAGAACGCACAAATATAAGGATATTTTATGACAGAAAAAGATATTTTGGTCGAGAAGTTTAATCTTCTCGGCTCTGTTGAGTATCAAAAAATTAAATCTTATCAAATAGAGAATATTTTGAGATTGGCAAATTCAGATATAGAGCCATTAGTCCTTAAAGGAATGTTGAAAAATATTGCTGATACAGACAAATGGGAAAACGAATTTTGGGCAGAGAAGAAGCGGATTGGCGGCAGAGGGTGAAAGGCGAAAGCCGTACCCGTTTAATGCCGCCAACCAAGCGTAAACTTAAAAAGGAGTAAAAAATGTCAGAAGAAAATTTTAACAACGGCGATACTGCAGCATTGGAATCACAAATTGAAGGGATTTTAGATGAAACTCCCGAAAATACGGAAGTAACCGACAACCCCGAAGAAAATACGCAGGGGCAGGAAACAACCGAAACAAAGGAAGATAAACCACAAATTCCCGAACAATTTTTAAACCAAGACGGAACTGTTAATGTTGATGATTTACTGAAATCCTACAATGAACTTCAACCTTTAGCGGAAGAAAAAACAAAGTGGGAGCAGGAAAAATCAGAACTGCAAAAACAGGCTGATTATGCAAAGCAAATTCAAGAACAAGCATTATTACAGGCTCAAAATTTAGGTTATCAAAATACTGAAGAATATGCACTTATAACAGAAATTGCCGGAGCAACCGCAAATGAATATTCAAAATATTTGCATACGGTTGAAGAACCCGATAAAGTGCGTGGGCTTTTGGCTCTCTATTCTAAAAATCCGACACCAGAACTTTTAGAAAGAATTGAAGATGAATTTTCTGTTGATATTGTCAAAAATGTTTCTGTTTTAGCAGAAAGAACAAAAAATCAAATTCTTCAGCAGCAACAGGAACAAAGGTATGAAACCATAAAACAGGAAGCAGAAACTTTTGTTCAAAATTCTATAAAAGATTTCCCCGATTGGTTTAAAATTCCTGAATTTACTAATTTCTTTGCAGATGCTCTGCGTGTTAAAGGTGATAGGTTTGAAACCGCCGCTTTTATAAAACATCTTGAAAACTTGAAAGAGTATTTTAGACGTGAGTTTATTGCAGAACAAAACGCAAATAAAGAAAACAACAAGGAGTTAGATAATCTTAAAAATCTAACTCCTAAAAGTATTCAACAAAATACATCATCAAAAAATATTGATGATTATTCGCCTGAAGAACTTGATAAGGCGATTGGTGAACTTGTTTAGAAATAACCAAAACAAAGCGGCTTGGCGGCAGAGAGTGTAGCGGTAGCGAACTCGTTTAATGCCGCCAAACAAGATAAGGAGTAATATATGTCAGAAGAACAGTTAATGATTACGACCTTTACCAAAGCATACAATAAGTATATTTATGACGAAATGGTAATCGGTCAGTTGGCACACACGGAACTCAAAGACGGAGTTCGACACGGTGCGGAAGTAGATGTCATTATGCCTGCTATGGTAAATCTGTTTGATTATACAGGCGGTGATTTACCTGATGCGGAATTAACAAACACAACTACCGCAAAAGTAAAATTTGATAAAGGTAAAGCCTTTCATTTTGAGGTTGATGAAGTCAAAAAGCAGCAGATTGCAAATGCTCCTGACTTAAAGCAAAAAGTTGAATTAGCAAAAGAATATTCTTATGATGCTATTAAACAATTTGCTGCCGCAGTTGATACGGCTTATGGAAACCTTTATACAAGAGCAGGACACTATTTATCCGGTTCAAACAATTCTGCTATCACTTTAGATGCTGAATATGCAAAAGAAATTTTAGCATATATGCAGGCAGAATTTAAAAGAGGTGATAGAAAAGGTCATACAAATTGGATTGACGG
>JAFVDH010000059.1 GCA_017478515.1 bacterium | reverse complement strand
TATAACCAAATTTTCTATGTGACTTGTAAATGCCTCTGAGTGTATTCTAGTCACAGTATCAGGTATAGTAACAGTGTTGAAATTTTTATTCCAAAATACATATCTGCCAAGGTGAGTTACCTTTTTCCCTTCTAACTTAGACGGGATTTTCAAGTCAACTTTTTTACCGTATTTTCCTAAATATTTTACAATGCTGACTGTACCGTCATCCAATAATTTATATTCATAATTACCGCTTTTGAGTGTTACGGCACTGGCTGTCGGTATAGCAATAACGCAGGATAACATAATGCTTATTACAAGCAAAAAAGAAAACATCTTTTTCATAATTAATATTTCTCCTTTGAATATTTATAAACTATATTGCCATTGTCATCTACAATTTTAGGAATAGAAGTGTTCTTATTCCAGTCATTTTTTGGTAAATCAGAAAGGTCACAGTGGCTTTCATAAGCATATCTTTTGAATTCCCATAATTTTACAAAAGTACCGTTTTCATTTTCTGTTGGTGCTAAATCAGTATAATAAAATTGATCGTCAAAACCTGATATCATGAAAGCATCACAAGCATACATAGCTTCGTCATATCTGCGGGTATAGAAGTTTGGATTGTCCTCATAAGCATGACAAATAGGTCCTTTTTCATTATTGAAATATCTGTATGAATATTTTTTAATATCACGAAATTCAACAACTCCTAAAGAAACGGCTTTTCTTAAGTGGTTTATACTTCTCATAGACGGAGTATTTGCAAGAAAATCAGTTTCTTGAGCTGTGTCTAAGATGTTTTGCTTATCAGTATTTGTTGTGAACTTAACAGTTTTTGTGTTAAAAAGATGTTCGCTTTTGTTATTTACAGTTTCTGTGCAGTTAAAATAATATTTATTTTTTGAATTTTTTCCGGAATATACAACAGGAACTTGTGTGCGGTGAGAAAAAGTATCACCAATCATATGAATACATAAACCAATAGATTTATATTTTGCAAAACGAACATTCCCCTTTTATCTGTCGCATTAAAAGCTGAATATTTTGAAAAATCAACATTAACTAAGTTTGAAAAACAGTCCAAAAGGTCTTTGCAGATTTTAGCGGTATTATCAGAAATACCAAATTTATTCCCTTCGGTAGATTTTTTCATAGAATCAATTACCGAAGAAGCTTGTTTTGCAGCATAATTAACAGTTTTCCCGTTTTCTAACCAGTGCAAAAAGTTCCATGCCACTTTTAAATTAGCTACATAGTTACCTGCACCATGAAGAGCTGCTATTTTAGTAAAGTCATAATTATCTACTGTTACATCCGCTGCTCTTGCACCGGCAACAATTAGTTTTAAATAATTAGGATCTTTATCTTTTGAATCATAATACTCATAGGCTATTTCAGCAAGTTCAATATGTTGATCCTTTCTCCACAACCCCTCAACAAAGTTTTCGGTATCATAAACCAAGTTATCTTCAGCATTAGTATATTCCGTTACATCGGAATTTGGTGAGTATGTACTTGCGAATTCATCATAGATTTCAAGAGCGTAGTCACCGTCAACAGCCCCTGTTATAACCCCGTTATCCTGTACTTTTTTTGCAGAGGTTTTTATGAGCTTTTTGACGAAGTCAGGGGATTTTGTATTGTCCTTAGCCAAAATTTTTGAAGCCAATGCCGATACCTGTGCGGTAGCTATACTTGTTCCCTCAGTACTTTGAATTGTACTGAAAATTCCCGTTGTTTCTATCTTTTCGCCCGGGGCAATAACATCCATTTCGTTGCCTGTTGATGTAAATTCTGAAATGCTGCTGTTTTCATTCATTGAGCCTACTGCCAAAACCTGAGGATAAGCAGCAGGGTATTGAACGCCCTTTTCACTATTGTTGCCGGTTGCCGAAACAAGCAAAATTCCCGCCTCGCCTGCCTCTTCAATAGCAGTTTTTAAAATTAATGAATTTACAGATGTTCCAAAGCTCATATTGATAATATCCATATCATTATCAATACCCCAACGGATTCCTTCAACAATTCTGCTAAGCGGAGCCTTAATCTCATCATCAAGGACCTTTACCGAGTAAAGCTCTGCATTAGGGTTGATGCCTGTTAAGCCTTTGCCGTTGTCCTTTGCAGAAATTACACTTGCCATACTTGTTCCGTGTCCGCTGAAATCCTCATACAGAACATTAAAATTATTATCAGGAATGAGGTTGACCCTGTACTTTACATCAATATCTTCTGAATAGTTTACACCACTGTCAAGGAGTTCAACCTTTACTTTATCGCCGTTTTTGACATTGTCGGTGCCGATCTCATCCAGATACCATTGGTTAATGTCCTCTGATTTTACATCCTGGAACAAATAACTAAGTACATCGTCAGTTGTATCTTCGCCAGATTCTTCTGTTGCACTGCCCGAAAGGGTAATATCCTTTTCGACAGATATTACACCGTTGGTATTTTGTAATTCTGCCGCATCAGCCTTTGAAAGTTCAACTGATGAAACAGTTAGCGTGCTATTTTCGTTTTTAATAAATTATTGTAAGAATTAGAAAGTTCTTTTGCTTTGTCTAATGCTTTACTGCTGTCAGTCAAAATTAAATAATCTTCTTCTTTAGTTGCATCGTTGTTTACGGAAGATGAAGCACCGTTTGCCCATAGTACCTGTTCCGACTAACAATGCAGATGTTAAAATTATACTTAGTGTACTTTTTAATACTTTCATGTGAACCTCCCTTTAAGTAAAATATATTTTAGTTTTTTATAAAATTTAGCTCTGCATTGGTATCATCTCTCCTCATAAATATAATATATCTTTCTATATAAAATGACACATTAAAGGACAGTTTGGTTTTATATTTCAAAAATTTCTTGGTAAAATTTTACTTTTCACTTTATGTCTAAATATTACTCCTTAAAATGGGTTATGTCAATAGAAAAATTAAAAAATTATCAAAAAAATTATATAAAATTACTCTTGAAATTATTTGAATATTCACTAGCTGTGAACATATACTTAAATTTATAAAAAAAGGGTATATCAAAGCAAAAATGCTCTGATATACCCTTTATAACCGAAATCGGATTTGATTTTAAACTTTTTTTGTAGTTTTTTGTGTAGACTTTGTTGTTTCTGTTTTTGCTGTTGATGTTGTTGGTTCTGTTGTTTTCTCAGTTGAGCTTTCAGTTGT
>JAFVDH010000058.1 GCA_017478515.1 bacterium | reverse complement strand
TGGAGGATAGGAGGCTCGAACTCCTGACCCCCTGCGTGCAAAGCAGGTGCTCTACCAACTGAGCTAATCCCCCATCGGTACCCGTACATCTATTATATATTAAAAATATTTTTTGTAAATACCTTTTTTATATTTCTTAATTTATCTTATTAGCTAGTTTATTTTGCCCATTCGGATTATAGTAAAATTTTTTATTGATTTTAAAATTATTTTATATCGTAAAGGAGGATTTTTATGAAAAAATTATTATTGCTCTTAGGTATATCTTCTTTGATATCTCTAAGTTCTACATCTGTTTTTGCTGAAAGTTGTCAAGATAATTCATGGGCTAAACCAATGTCTGAATCAGAATGGCTTTCTAAAGCGGATGATTGTGGCTGCCAAACTAATGAAAATTCTTGCAACTCTTGTTCACGTTGTCATGAAATGGTTGAAAGATGCCCGCTTTCCAATTGTTTTGAGAAAAAACGAGAAGAGCTGTATTGCCGTCTAAATCTTGATACGTGTCAGCGTAATCAGGCTAAAAATATCGAAAATGCTTATAAACCTGCCCTTGATAACGAGAAAGATGCTATAAAAGCTGCTCATAAATGTTTATGTGAAAAAATACAGGCTGCTTGTCTCGACAAATCGGCTATTCGTTCTCAAGAAAAAGTTCTTAAGCAAGAGTTTAAATCTTTAAAATCTACTATGAAATCTATGGATAAAGAGTTTAAACAAATTTTGCAGCGTGAACAAAAATCTGAATATCGTAAAATTAAACGTGAAATGAAATATCGTGTTAAAAAAGGTACTAAATATTGCTGTAAACCTTGCAAGTGCGAAAAATAGTTCTTTTTACTTGATTTTTTGTTAAATTTTATACTCGATTTTGGAGATTTAAATTTTGGTATTGTTATCTTACCTTTATTTAAATCTCCTTTTTTGCAAAATTATAGACTCTAATTTTATTTGTTACTTTTGTGAAATTTAATTTATTTCTTTTTCTATTTTCGTTACATTTGTTACATTTGTCCCTTTAAAAAGTCAATTTTTATCGATTTTCTTACTTTATTAAAGTAAGGATATTCAGAGGATTAATAGATTTATGTCATTAGGCTTATCAAGCGTTAATATCATAAAAACAGTTGACAGAAGTGCAATTGATGCTGTTAAAGATCAAATCTTTAATAATGCTCAACAAAAAGCTGCTCTTGTTGCTAAAAATGATGTTATGAATGATGCTCGTGCTGAGTTCAGACAAAAAACAAATCCGTTTTCTTTTGATATTTCTGCTGCTAATAAAGATTCTTCTTCATCTTCTTTTGCTTCATATTCTAATGATAGTCAAAATTCTAAAGGGAAAGAAGATGTTAAAAAGATTACGTTGAAACATAAAGTTAATCTTGAAAATGAGTTGCAAACTCAATCTATTCAAGAATCTATTATGCTTCAGGCTCGTAAACAAATTGGCGGTAGTGCTGATTTGATGAGTAAGTTAAACTTTTTACAAACTCAAACGGCCATTTCTACTTATAGTGCCAGAGCTTAGAAAAGTTTTGTTTTAATAAATTTTATCTTAATAAATGTGAATTGACTTTAAACGATACTTTTTAAGTATCGTTTTTGTTTAGTTGTTATTGTTCTGCGAAAAGAAATGATTTGTTTTATTTTTTAGCCGTTGTACAACTCAGATTGTAGATTTATTACAGGGTTTTATTATCTATTTATTGGGCTAATAATTTTAAGCATATTGTTAAGATTTGTAACTAAATCTTCTCGAACACTAAAGAAATCATGTGTTTATGCCGATAAAGAATATGTAAGGGATAACAAAATCGGTAAAGGGATAAGATGACTTATAACGTTGGTTTACAATCTCATAAGGACGTAGATGTTAAAGCTTTAAAAACTATCACTAATGATATTTTTGAAAATGCTTCTTCTCAATCTTATACTCCTGCCGTTAAGGTTAGAACTGTTACAGGTATTGATTTATATAGCGGTAAAGTTGATTCTGATACAGCAAGACATATCGCTATTTCTAATTCAGGTTTACAAGTTCAAATCAATAATAATTTAGCTGCTAAATTACAATTCTTGAATGCTAAAGCTGCAGCTAATACTTTACAAGAAACTTCTACTGCTATTGCCGGTGTTGCTTCTCAAGTTATTGAGGAACTTAAAAGCGAAAATCCATTCGCTAATAAATTTTCAGCTACTAATAAAAAAACAGGTTATTTATTTATTAAAGCTGCATAAAAATTTTAAATAATATAATTTTCCCTTTCCCTAAAATTTATTTCAAGGTTGTGTGTGTTTAACGAACAACCTTTTTTTTTGCTTTATTTTATGTTAAGTTTAAATTATATAGTAAAATGATGGAACGAGGCTATTTAGCCTCGTTCCATCATTTTGTTTGTTGCTTTAAAATTTATTTGTTATCTTGTCTTTCAGGTTTGTAAACTTTATTTCCCTCAAGAACATATGTTTCTAATGAAGCTTTTCCTGCGTCTTCTACAATACCTCCGTACATGTTAATTCCACGTTTTTTAAATTGAGCTTTCCACAATAATGGTTTATAGCCTTCATCAAAACCTGTTAATTTTTGAACATCTTTTGAGTTTACGCTGTAATACACTGTGTCAATTCCTGACCACATTATTCCGCCGGCACACATTACACAAGGTTCTGCAGTTACGTACATTTTTAAACCTTTGTTTGATAAATCATATGTTCCTAATTTTTCGCATGCTGCTTTTATACAATTCATTTCAGCATGGTTTAAAGGGCATTGGCCTTTTACTACTGTATTTGATGTTTCAGCAACTAAGTTTCCGTCTTTATCATATATTGCTGCTACAAATGGGCCGTAGCCTTGTTTTATTCTTTCATTATTATGTTGATGTAATTCCATAATAATTTTTTCTGCTTGTAATTTTTCATCAGGAGTCATTGTCATTGTATTTAGTGTTTCTGCTGAAAATGCAGGAGCTATAAACCCTAGCCCTAAAAATACTGTTAATATTGCTAATGCTTTTTTCATTTTTCATATTTCCTTTCTTATGCTAATTCTGCTAAAGCTTTTTCTAATTCTTCATCATTTGGTGCTTTACCGTGCCAGCCTGCGTTATTTTCCATAAATGATACGCCTTTTCCTTTTACTGTATGAGCTATTATGGCTGTTGGGCGGTCGCTTTTTTTAGATTCCATTAACGCACTATAGATTGCTTGAATGTCATGGCCGTCTTCAAGTTCAATTACGTTCCAATTAAAGGCTTCTAATTTATCGGCCAAAGGCTCTAATGCTTTTACTTTTTCAACATCTCCGTCTATTTGAAGCATGTTTCTGTCTATTATTGCGGTTAAATTATTTAAGTTTCTGTGAGGGGCTTGCATGAATGCCTCCCAGCAAGAACCTTCCTGTAACTCTCCATCTCCGAGATATACGAACACATGAGATGGTTTTTTATCAAGTTTCAACCCTATTGCCATGCCGCATCCCATTGATAAGCCTTGTCCAAGTGATCCTGTTGCAACTTCAACGCCAGGAAGATGTGTATTTGGGTGGCCTTGAAGTCTTGAGCCGAATATTCTGAATGTCATCAATTCTTCTGCAGGGAAAAATCCTTTTTGTGATAATACAGAATATAAAACTGCTGAGGCATGGCCTTTTGAAAGAATAAATCTATCTCTGTCTTCTTTCCATTCAGGTGTAACGTTCATAACTTTTTGGTACAAAGTTGTTAAAATTTCAACGGCTGATAATGCTCCTCCGCAGTGGCCTGATTTAGAGTGGTTTACCATTTTTACTATATTTCTTCTTGTTTGTTTACACAAGTCTTTTAGTTCGTTAATTTCTTTTTCTTCTAACATATTAAACCCCTTTTTTTAAATATTGTTCTTCAATTATACTACAAATAAATTTTGGCAGAGTCGGAAAAATTCTTTTAAATCTTTCCGGTTGTTTTATTGTTCTGTAAAGCCATTCAAGGCCCAATTTTTGTAAAATTTTCGGTGCACGTTTCACATTTCCTGCCCAAACGTCAAAACTTCCTCCAATTCCTATCATTAGGGTTGACGGCAGGATGCTTTTTGCCATATATATAAATTCTTCTTGTTTTGGTGCTCCCATTGCAGCCAAAAGTAATTTTGGCGACTTTTCTTTAATTTCGTCTATGATTTCTTCGTTATTATCAAAATATCCGTTATGAGTGTATATAATATTTAAATCTGGATATTGAGAAGTTAAGTTTTCAACGGTTTTTTCCAGTACTTCTTGTTTTGCTCCAACAAGTGCTATTGGAATTCCTGTTTTTGCAGATTCTTCAATTAATTTTTTTGCAAAATCTATTCCGGCTATCCTGTCTGTTTTTTTACCTTTTATAAGCAACCCTATCTTAATTCCTATTCCGTCAGCAACAACCAATTCTGCTTCTTTTAGAATTCTTTCCAAATGAGGGTTATTTTTAGCTGTTTCGATTATTTCAGGATTTATTGTAACAATGTGTGAACTTTTAGCACTGTCAAGCAGGGTTTTTGCATAGTTAAAAGCTTCATCTTTACTAAAAGTATCTATCGGAAAGTTTAATAAATTTACAGTTTTTCGTTCCATACTTAATATTATATATAAAAAAAACTTGAAATAAAGAAGAATTTAATATAGTATGTTTTTGTCGAAATAAGGAGATAACTATCATGACTAAAAAATTATTGGTTGCATTATGCTTATTATCAATGGTATTTGCTACAACTGCAATTGCAGCTGAAACTTACACGGAAAAATTTGTTCAAAGTAAGACTCAAAAGATTGTAGATACTGAAAAGAAACTTCAAGCTAAAAAAGCTGAAAATGTTGCTAAAGTAAATGCTCAAAAAGAAGCTCAAAAGAAAAAAGAAGCAGAATTAAAGGCAAAAATTCAAGCTCAAAAAGATGCTCAAGCAAAAAAAGAAAAAGAAGTAAAAGCAAAAATAGAAGCACAAAAGAAAAAAGACCAAGCTAAAAAAGCAGCAGTTCAAAAGAAAATTCAAACAAAAAAAGATGCTTGGAATACTTTAATCAGTAAATAGGTTTTAATTTATTTTAAAAAATATTATGACTGGTTTGACAAGTTTACCTAGTCTTAGTTTGAAGTGTAAAATTAGGAATTAAAAACCAAAAAGAGGATGACATGGGTCATCCTCTTTTTGTGTAACGAAAACATGAATTATTAAAATAACTTAACTCATTAGTCGTTACAGCCAAAAGCAACAGTGATGTGTTCTCTTGGATTGACTGCAGATATTTTGTAACCGTTAGGGTCAACAAGGTAAGCAAATTCGTCGCCTGTGCTTTGGAATAAGCCCATTGTTCCTGATACGGCTGTTCTTGTTATATCAATAGGTGCTTTAACTGTTTCAACTACTGAATCAGCCAAGCTTCTACCTGCTGCAGGTAATTGACCTTGTAATGTTTCGCCTAATGCAACACCAACTCCGCCTGATACATTTTCTACGGCGTTACCAAGGTTAGAAATTGCACCGCCAACGGTTCTGCCTGCTATACCGACTAATGAACCCGCCCATGTGAATGGCATTGTTACTAATCTTGATACAGGATTTGGCGTATTTTGTTTTGTTATTTGTGCTGTTAAAATTTGTTGTGGTAATTGTGCTTTACAATCGCCGTTTTCAATTTCTGTAAATGCTAATTTTAATGCACCTTTTTGTGAACCTGACGGTCTTATTACTTCTACAACTTTACCGTTTACGTATGAACCTACAGGGTATGTTGTTCCGTTAATTGTTATGCTTTCAAGTGTTTTTGCAGTAAAGTGCTGGCCTACGTTAGCATTTTTAGCATTAACCTGGTCTCTGAATTCCATTTTTAGTGTTGGCACTTGAATCATTTCTTCATCTGCAAGGTATGCTTCTTTTGATGTGTCTAACGGGCATGCCGCATTTGCTGTTTGAGGGTTTTTATCGTATCCTGCTGCTACTCTTACAGGTTGAAGCATTGATGCGATTTCTGCTCTTGATGCGTTTTTGTCAGGGTTTATTTTGTTTGATGTTGAATTATCCAATGCTCCTAATTCTATTGCTTGTGCGATAGGTATTTGTGCCCATTCAGGAATTGTATGTGCATCTGAGTATTTTGATAAAATTTCATCTGCTTTACATTTATCAATGCTGCAATCTTTTGAAGCATGTGATAGTGCAACTAAAGCTTCTGCTCTTGTTACAGGGTTGTGTGGTTTAAATGTGCCGTTTGGATATCCTTTCATTAAGTCTTCATCCACCGCTTTTGCAATTAGAGGATTAGCCCAATTGCCGGCAGGAACATCTGAAAATAAACATTTTGATGCAAGTCCGCATGTATCCATGTTCATACCTTTTACAAGCATTGTTGCAAATTCTGCTCTTGATACATTTCTTGACGGTTTGAATAACCCGTCAGGATAGCCTACGACAACATCGTTTCTTGCTAATTTATTAATATCGCATGCTGCCCAGTAGTTGTCAGATACATCGGGGAATGCTCTCATTAAGTCTGCTGCTGCACCTGTTAAACCTTTTACGTGTGAATCTATTTCAAACGGCACGTAGCTTTTCTTTAGTACGTCCATTGAATTTTCCGTATGAATGTCGATAGGGCATCCGCCGCATTTTGTTTCTTCTTTTTTAAGACAGTCACTGCCTAAAACAGGAATGTCGCATGCTGCACCTGTCATGCTTGAGTTATTAATTGTACTTCCGTTTGTTTTGGCTAAAGTATTACCTGTAAATGTGCTGCCTTCTGTTAATGTAATGCCGTTACCCAATTCACCTACGTAGTTATTTGTACCGTAGATAGCATTCGGATATGCATAAACTTGATGCATTTCTTGTCTTGTTGCTGTTGCAGGGTCGTTACAGCTTGCACAAGCCGGTTGTGCAGGTTTTGCACATCTGTCCTCTTCTTCGCATGGGCTCATTGCTTCACAAGGGTCGCATGGGTCTGCTTTTTGTTCCATTTGGCATGGACATGCTCCTCCTGTTACTTGTGGTTCTATTTTATTACATCCACAGTCTGCCATCGCTGTTCCAAATGAACATGTCGCAACTCCCAATGCAATGGCTGCCGCTACTGTTAGTTTTTTTATTGTCATTTTTTAACCTCCTTATTATCTGTTTACAAAAAGTTCTTTCAAACTTCATTTTGATTATCATTCTTTAATGATTTATAAACATTGTCTGAATTGCTTATTCAGTAGGGCTATTTCAAATTTGACAAAAGACTATATTAAAATTTTTTATTTCTTTTAAAAAATTTTTATTTAATTATTTTATTTTGTAGTAATATTTTTATAGGAAGTGAGGATTTCTATGAAATTAGGTATGCCTAAGGCTATGTCATATTACTACTATTTTCCGTTTTTATACGGATTTTTCAGTAAATTGGGTATTGAAATAATTTTATCAGACAATACTACAAAAAAAACTTTGGAAGAGGGTTCAAGTCGTGTTGTTACAGAAACTTGCCTGCCTATTAAAGTTTTTATAGGACATATTATGAATTTGATTGAGAAAGGTGTGGATAAAATTTTTGTTCCGTCTTATCAGTCTATTGCTCCTAAAATTTACAATTGTTCTAAAATCAGAGGTCTTCCTGATTTGGTCAGAAATGTAATAAAAGAAAAGTTTACTATAGTTGAGCCTACTCTTGATAAATCTGCTAAAAATCAAGGTTTGCATGAGTTTTTAATTGACTGTGCAAAGTATTTTGATATTACTGATTTAAATTTAATAAAAGAGGCTGAAAAAGCGGGTTGGAAAGTTTACAATAATTTTCAGGTAATGGTTCAGTACGGGATGCAATACGCTAAGGCACTTGATTACGCAATCCATGGACAAGTTTGTTTGAATGAAAACGAAGTTAAAGATTATCCTATTACCGTTGCACTTGTATCACATGCTTATAATATTTACGACGACAGAACTTCTATGAAAATTTTTGATAAGCTTGAAAAAATGAATGTTAAAGTTTGTACGGCTCTTCAAGTATCAAATGAACACCTTGTAGATGGTATTACCGCAATGGGGCAAAATTATTATTGGGCAAACGAAACTGAGATGACAGGTTGTGCCGGTCACTATTTAAAAGACAGTAAAGTTGACGGTATGATTACGCTTACAGCTTTTGGCTGCGGCCCTGATTCTTTGATGCTTGAAAGAATTACACGAAAAGCCAAAGAATATGCTATGCCTTTACTTAACCTTACAATTGATGAACATACAGGTGAGGCAGGCTTTATTACAAGACTGGAGGCTTTTGTTGATATGCTTTTCAGAAAACAACGTGCTTTACAACATATTTCTTAATATAAAGATTGAATTCGAACCTTGTTATTTGTAATATCATGCAAAAGGCTTTGGCTTGATTATATAAATAGTGAGGTAAAAATGAAAAAAATAGTTGCTTTAGTTTTGACGTTTTGTATGTTAAGTATAAATACTTTGCCTGTATTTGCAAACTCTTCTATTAAAGATGTTTCTGCAAAGTATTGGGCAAGCAGAGAAATTCAAAATGTTGTTAATAGTAATATAATGGCGGTTGATTCGTCCAATAAATTCAATCCTGAAAAATCAATTACAAGGGTAGAATTTGTTCAAGCATTATTAAAACTGCTTTCAAATGACAACTTAAATATAAAAATCGGCAACGAATTTACTGATATAAATGTGTCGGATGCTTTTTACGGTGATGTTCTTCGCTCTCAACAGCTTGGATTGGTTTACGGCTATCCTGACAAAACATTTAAACCTTATAAAACTATGCTTCGTTCGGAAGTTACTTCTGTTATAAGCCATATCACTAAAGACCAATATACGGATTTGAGTATCTTAAATCAGTTTAATGATAAAAATGAAATTCCGTCTTGGGCTGTAAAGGCTTATGCAAAAACTATTAATTACGGAATATACGTGAATTATCCTTGCGAAAAAACATTAGAACCTAATAGAGAATTAACAAGAGCAGAGGCTGCTGTTATTTTATCAAAACTTAAAAATAAATTACATATAGTTAAATCTGAATATGTAAACGAAAAAATTTTAGCGGTTGAGCATTTGAATGTTTCTAAAAAAGCCCCTGTTAATACAGTTAACGTGACTAATATAAGAAATATTATCTGCAAAAATAACTTATTGGAAGTTGAATTTTCGGAAAGATACTGGTCAAAACTTTCTAAAACAGGCGAATATGTTCATTTTGATGTAGAACAAAATATTTATACTCAAGAGGGAACGCTTGTTTTGCCTGAGGGAACAAAGTTGATTGCAGAAGTTACGGAAATTATTCCTCCGAAGAAATTTAATAAAAATGCCAGAGTAAAATTTAACTTTAGACAAATAATATTGCCGTCAGGTCAAACGATAAATATATCAGCCGTTCCGTATAAAGACGGATATTTAAAAGAAGGCCCTTGGATGACAACAGGAAAACTTGCTGCATGGACGTTGGGTCTTGGCATAATCGGTGCTGGTGCAGGAACGGGATTTGCGTTTATTCCTGCAAAAGCAGCAATCGGTACAGGTTTAGCAATTGGTATTCCTGTCGGATGTGGCGTCGGTTTGGTTACAGGCCTTGTTACTCCGGGTTTGCATTACCGTGCTAAGTGTGGAGAAAATGTTCTTATTTTGCTTAATGATGATACATCAATTCCAAGATGTACTTGTGATAAGTAGAACTTTATTACCGCATCTTTATTCTTAGGCTGCTGCGGTAAATGCAGAATGAATATTGGTAATTATATACAAGTTTACAGAAATAATAAAATATAATATCTTTATGGAATTCCGTAAATTCGTTTATTGAAATAATTACAAGCCCGAATTATTAGGGCTGTGGTTGAAATTATCGAATTAGAAGTGGAATATCGAATATGATATTTTATTACTACTATATCTTTGACTGTTAAATATTGTTTTAGGTGCAATAAGCTATAATAAACAATATTTAAGCTGTATTTAGCCGGTTCTTTAATTAAAAATAACCCGATTGGGGTTTAGATTTTTGCATTTTTTGTTGTAAACTGGTTTTATTAAATTAAGGAGTAATTTATTATGAAAAAAAATGTTTTAATAATTTCACTTATTTTTATTTTACCGCTTGTTGCTTATTTTACCTTGTCAACGGTTAAAACTAACGCAGAGCAAAAAGCTCAGGCTAAACAGCCTTGCAGAGCAAAAATTATAAAATTTTCTTCAGCTATGTGCAGAGATTGTAAAAAATTAGCTGAAGTTATGGATGTTGTTTATCCGAAATACGAGCATAAAATCGACCTTGAAAGTGTTTCTGTAGAAAAAAATGATAAAGATACTCTAAATCTAATAAGAAAATACAATATAACTTTAGTGCCTACTCTTGTTTATATATATGACGGAAAAGTTCTGAAACATACGGAGGGCTCTTTAACAAGTCAGCAGTTAGAAAATAATATGAAAGCTCTTATAGATGGAACATTACGTTAATTTATTTTCCTCAGGTGCAAGTGCTCCTGTTTTGCTTTTAATTTCATTTTTGGGAGGTGTTATCGCATCGGTATCCCCGTGTTCTCTTGCGATTATTCCGTTGATTATGGGATATATTTTAGGTTTTTCTGAACAAAATGTTTTTAAAACTTTTATCCAATTGAGTTTCTTTATCTTGGGTTCTGCTGTTATATTCTCTATAATTGGTATTCTATGTGCCGTTACGGGAAGAGTTTTTATTTCTGTCGGCGGGGCTTATTTTATGCTCATAATCGCATCATTTGTTATGGTTATGGGGTTAAAGCTTTTGGGAATTCTTGATTTTGAAATTCCGGTTATTATTAAACAAATACCGAAAAATGAGGGAAACAGTTTAATATTGTATCCGTTTATTGTCGGAATATTCTTTTCTCTTGCGGGAACTCCGTGTTCTACTCCGATTTTGGCTGCTATAATGAGTTTTGCCGCTCTGGCGGATAGAATTGTTTTAGCGTTATTAATGCTGTTTTTGTTTTCTTTAGGGCAGGGAATTATTATTTTAATTGTCGGAGCCGGTTTATCTAAAATTAAATCTATGAATAAGATTGCGGTATTTTCGGATTATTTGCTTAAATTCAGCGGATTACTGCTTGTTTGTGCATCCGTTTATATTTTTTATAAGATTTTTTCTCCATATATTGTAAATTAAGTATCTGTGTTATAAAATTAACAATATAAAGAAGTGGAGTGAATTATGAAAGTTATTGAGGGACAATTAACTACAAATAATGAAAAATTTTGTATTGTTATATCAAGATTTAATGAATTTATAGGTTCAAAACTATTGTCAGGAGCTGTTGATGAGCTAAAAAGACACGGGGTTGATGAAAATAATATAGATATTGTTTGGACTCCGGGTGCTTTTGAAATTCCTTTGGCAGCAAAAAAATGTGCTAAATCAGGAAAATATAACGCAATAATTACTCTCGGTGCAATTATAAAAGGTTCAACTTCTCATTATGATTATGTTTGTGCGGAATTGTCAAAAGGTATTGCACAGGTAAGCTTAGAAACAGAAGTTCCGGTATTGTTCGGGGTTTTAACTACTGAAAACATTGAACAAGCCATAGAAAGAGCAGGAACAAAAGCCGGTAATAAGGGCTCTGATGTCGCTAAAGCTGCTATTGAAATGGCTAACCTTTTGAAAGAGATTTAATTAATGAGTGAAATAATAACAGAATATTTAAACGAAAATACCAAAGATATTGATATTATATCTACGGTTGATATGATAAAAAAAATAAATGACGAAGATAAGCTTGTGGCATACGCCGTTGAAAGCGAAATAGAACATATTGCTCAGGCTGTTGATTTGATTGCGGAAAGTTTTCGTAAGGGTGGAAATTTAATTTATTTTGGCTGCGGAACATCGGGCAGATTAGGAATTCTTGATGCAAGTGAATGCCCTCCGACATTCAGCACTAATCCTGAAATGGTTCAGGGAATTATTGCGGGCGGTCAGGGAGCTTTTATAAAGGCCGTTGAGGGTGCGGAAGATAATTTTGAACAGGGCGTTGAGGATGCTAAAATTCTTGCTCCTGAAGATATTTGTGTTGTAATTTCTGCAAGCGGCAACCCTAAATACCTTTTAGGTGTTTTGAAAACTGCTGATGAAGTTGGTGCGAAAACTATTGCCGTAACTTGCAACAGCAAAGCTAAAATAGGTGAAGAAGTAAGGGTTTGTATCTGTGCGGAAGTCGGCCCTGAGGTTATTGCGGGGTCAAGCAGATTAAAAGCAGGCACTGCTCAAAAAATGATTTTGAATATGCTTTCAACAGGTTCTATGATAAAAATCGGTAAAACTTATAAAAATCTTATGATAGATTTGAAAGCAACAAATGATAAATTGAAAGACAGAGCAATAAGAATTGTTTCTCAAATAGCTGAAACAACTCATGCGAGAGCCTTTGAGGCTTTAGAAAACTCAGATTGGGATGTGAGACTCGCTGTTGCGTCTATTGTTTTAAATAAAGATATTAATGAGGCAAAAAAAGAATTGAAAAAGCACGGCGGTGTTTTGAGAAAATTATTAAAAGACGGGGAAAAAGTTTAAGTATGAAATTGACAGTTTTAGGTGCAGGATGCTGGGGATTGACGTTAACCTGGCTGCTAACAGATAATTTTGATGAGGTTACTGTTTGGGGTAGAGAGCAGGATTTGTCCGATGAATTAAAATCTCAAAAAAGAGCGTCAAAACCCATTGAAGTCCAACTTCAAGATAGGGTAGAAATAACTTCGGATATGAAATCTGCAATATCAGGTGCGGATGTTATTTTATCCGTTATAGCAACAAGCGGTGTAAGACCCGTGTGCGAACAGCTTAAAGCTGCAGGCATAAACAAAAATCAAATATTGGTTAATGCCTCAAAAGGTATAGAATTACCGTCATTAATGAGAATGAGCGAAGTAATTAAGGATGTTTTACCTGAACAAAAACTTGTTGTTTTATCAGGGCCTACTTTGGCAAAAGAAGTTTTAATGGGCTGTCCTACAGCTGCTTGTGTTGCATCTGAAGATATGGATACTGCTAAATTTGTTCAAGAAAAATTATCCGTTAAAGATAAATTCCGATTATATACAAATTCGGATGTTATAGGTGTAGAATTAGGCGGAAGTCTGAAAAATGTTATTGCAATAGCGGCAGGATTTGCTGATGAATTAAAATTAGGCGATAACACTATGGGTGCATTACTAACCCGTGGAATGGCAGAAATCATAAGAATAAGCACAAAACTTGGAGCAAATCCGTCTACTTTATACGGACTTTCGGGTATGGGTGATTTGATTGCAACGTGTTCAAGCCCTTTATCTCGTAATCATACTGTTGGGGCTATGATTGCTCAAGGTAAAAAAATTGATGATATTTTGAATGACTTAGGTTCTGTTGCAGAGGGTGTTCAAACTTCTAAGGCTTTATGCGAGCTTGCTAAAAAATTTGATGTGGAAGTTCCTGTTTCAAATGCTATTTATCAGGCTGTTTATACTGATATTTCTGCAAAAGAAGTATTTATGAATTTGATGAACAGAAAATTAAAAGAAGAAGAAAAATACGTATGACAAAATTTGCTGTAAGATATTTAAAAAATACATATTATCCGCTAAATGTTCCTGAACATATTAAATTGAAATGCGGTGATATGATTCTTGTAAGAACAGAAAAAGGTGAAGAGGCTCTGAAAGTTATTTGCTTGAATGATAAAATAGTCGAGCTTTGGGAAAAAAGTAAGCTTAATCCTGAACCGCTGCCTGTTGTAAGAGTTTTGACGGAAAAGGACAATGAAAATCTTGAACTTCTTAAAAAAGAAGAGGTAGAGGGATTTTTTAAGTGTCAGGAATTGATAAAACGACATAAGTTGAACATGAATTTGGTTCAATGCAGATTAACATTTGACAGAAAGAAAATAACATTTTACTACACAGCTCCCGAAAGAGTTGACTTTAGAAACTTGTTAAAAGATTTAACCCAAACATTTAAACGTATAAGAATAGATTTAAGACACATCGGAGTAAGGGATGAAACCGCTCTTTTGGACGGGTGTGGAATTTGCGGGAAAGGATTTTGCTGCGGTTCTTGTATGAGAAAGTTTACCGCAACAAATGTAAAACTTGCAAAAGACCAGGGTATGCCTATCGCTCCGGGTAAAATCTCAGGTACTTGCGGGAGACTTTTATGTTGTCTTTCTTATGAGTATTCAAATTATATTGAAGCAGCAAAGGATATGCCTCCTATCGGTTCCGGTGTTATGACTCCTGACGGATTGGGCAAGGTTTGTGCTCTGCACTTCTTGAACGGCTCTGTTCAAGTCAAGCTTGAAGACGGAAAAATTAAGGATTACGTAAAATCTGATATTGAAATGATTGACGGTGACGTAAATGTTGATATTGATGTTCCTAGCTTAAATTATCAGGAAGATGACTCAAATATTGACATTTCCGCTCTTGAAGATGACAAAAACAGCTCTACGGGTAATATTTAATTATTTGTTATTTTGCTGTTTTTTATTTATAATTAACTTAATTGAATTAAGGAGAAAAGTATGAATGAACTTTTGAAAAAAAGTGCGGCAGAACAAGCAAAAATGATTGCTGATAAAGAAGTTTCAGCAGTAGAATTGCTGAATGCCACTTTTGACAGAATAGATAATGTTGAACCTAAAGTAAGAGCTTATAATTCTTTATGCAAAGACATGGCTCTTGAAACTGCAAAAAAAGTTGATGAAAAGGTTTCAAAAGGTGAAGAATTACCAATGCTTGCGGGAGTTCCGCTAACTTTAAAAGATAATATGAATTATATCGGGACAAAAACTACCGCCTCAAGCAAAATTTTGGAAAACTTTGTTTCTCCGTATAATGCAACAGTTACGGAAAAACTTATTTCAAATATGATACCTATCGTTGGTAAGGCTAATTTAGATGAATTTGCAATGGGTTCGTCAAATGAAAATTCTGCATTTAACAATGTTTACAATCCATGGGATTTGAAAAAAGTTCCTGGCGGTTCATCAGGCGGTTCTGCGGCATCTGTTGCAGCTTTAGAATCTGCATTGTCTTTAGGTTCTGATACAGGCGGAAGTATTCGTCTTCCTGCAAGTTTTTGCGGTGTTGTCGGAATGAAACCTACCTACGGTCGTGTTTCTCGTTACGGTTTGATTGCTTTTGCCTCTTCTCTTGACCAGATTGGGCCTTTTGCAAGAACTGTTGAAGATGCGGCTATGTTATTGGAAGTTATTTCAGGCTTAGACCCTAAAGATTCAACCTCAATTAATGCTCCTGTTGAACATTATTCTAAACATTTGAATAATGATATTAAGGGTAAAAAAGTCGGTGTTATTAAAGAATTGCTCGCAGAGGGTGTAGACGGCGATGTTAAAAAGGCAATTGAGACTGCTATTGAAGATTATAAATCTATGGGCTGTGAAATCGTTGAAGTTTCTCTGCCTTACTTAAAATATTCAATAGGAATTTACTATATCCTTGCAACAGCAGAATGCAGTTCTAATTTGGCACGTTTTGACGGAGTTAAATACGGCTACAGATGCGAAGGTGCGGAATCATTAATTGAAATGTATAACAAAACAAGGGCTGAAGGTTTCGGTGATGAAGTTAAACGTAGAATTATGCTTGGAACTTACGCTTTGTCTTCAGGATATTATGATGCTTATTACAAAAAGGCTCAACAGTTGAGAAGACTTGTAAAAGAAGACTTTGACAGAGTATTCGAACAAGTTGATATTTTAATATCTCCAACTTGCCCTAATACAGCATTTGAAATTGGTGCAAAAACAGAAGACCCGCTATCAATGTATTTGACAGATATTGCAACAATTAGTGCGAACCTTGCAGGAATTCCCGGTATAAGTGTTCCTGCAGGATTTGATGCATCCGGTATGCCAATAGGTTTGCAAATTATGTCTCCTCAAATGACTGAACAAAAATTGTTCAATTTTGCTTACAAATTTGAACAAGCTCATGACTTCTACAAGCAGGTGGCTAGTTTATAGAATTTTTTATATTTTAAAGGGCGGGCTGATTTTAAATTACATTTTTAATCAGCCCGCCCTTTTCTTATTTTCTTTCTATTATATATCCGTTAAATCTTTGACATGAAAATTCTTTTTCGATAGATATTTTATTTGGTAAAATTAAAGACCGTTCTGTTACTAAAAGAATTGATTTTCCATCAAAAAGCTCCGGTTCATCAGAGTAAGAAAACTTTATTTCCTGATTATCTTTTAAATACGGAATTGTATTTAGAACATTCCACCCTCGTTCTTCAACTATCAAAATCGGAACAGATGAATTTTCAACAGGAGAACACTTTGTGTTAACAAAAAGATTTTCTAGATTCCCTCTTTTTAGAGAAACTCTTGGCGGATTTAGATTTGAATCATAACTTTCATATTTTGTAGGAAAGCTTGCTATGGCTGCGTAAAATAGAAAAAGCATTATAATTAATATGTTTTTATAATTTTTGCATGGAATTATTATTGCAGGTATTATTAAACTTATTATCGGAAATACGGGCTCAGTATATCTCATTACTTTTTGAGGGGCAAACAGAAAAAATAGAATGTAACAAATAAAACTTACGCTTATTAATATCCATAAGATATTATCTTTTAAAAGTTTTTTGTTTAACAATAAAATTAAAAATAAGATAAATAATGCTATTATGTAAAATAAATAATTAAATAGAATGCTTACAACAAAAATCAAATGCAGGTGATGTGTGATATTTAATAATAAGGAATTATCAAATAAATTTACTCTTGGGGCATAAATAAAATCCAAATAATTCGGGTATATTAAAAATGTCAGTAAAAAGGCCGCTGCAATCGAGCATAACAAAAACCAAAACGGACGTTTTTTTATTAATAAAATTATTCCTAAAATGCCTGAATATATTATTCCGTAGTATCCGCTCAAAAGCGTAAATGCCACTGCAAAGGTTATTTTTAAGAAGTTTTTTAGAGTATTTATTTTTTCGCTTTTGTAAATAACGGCAAAAACATAGGCTAAAATTATAAATGCCGTTTCCTGAAGTGCGTAATATCTTGCAAATATGCTTATTGAAATTGTCCCAGTATTCAAGTAACAAAATCCCAAAATAATCGGAATATATTTTTTTTCAAAATTCAAAATGTTCAACAATTTGAACATAAAGAAAAACGACAGGGAAAACAGGATTAAATTGAGATAAAAACCTCTTTGAAAGACATCTTTTATCTCTGTGGAATTTAATCCGATTTGAGATATTCTGAAAAGTGAATAATACAAAGGTGTATTGGGTGTATCACCGTTATTGTGAAACCTCAATGATTTTAGCGAATTAATAATTTCTTTTGGTGAATTATCGTTAATCCCAAAAACTAACTCTTTTACTTCTTTTCCTGTATATATTTTTTCTGTGTCAAAATATTTTGTAAATCCGTATTCATTATTTTTTGAAATAACTACAGTAAAGATTTCATCCGTATGAAAGCCTTGTTTATGACTAAACCAGTAACATCTGGCAGATAATGCAAAAATAAAAATTAAAAATGTTAAAACGATAGTTCTTTTTGTCATATTTACAAATTCTTGATTATTTCATCCGAAAATTCTGTAGTAGAAGCCGTTCCGCCTAAATCGGGTGTTAAAATTTTTCCGTCAATAAGGGTTTTTCTTAAAGCTTTATCTATTTTTTCAGCATAAGCCGTTTCATCTATATATTTAAGCATTTCAATCGCAGAAAGTAATAGAGCAGTCGGGTTAGCCTTATTTTGACCTTTAATATCGGGAGCAGAGCCGTGGACTGGTTCAAAAACAGCATAATCTTTTCCTATATTTGCACCCTGAGCAACTCCGAGTCCGCCTATTAACCCTGCACATAAATCCGATACGATATCTCCGTAAAGGTTTGGAAGTACCATTACATCAAATTTTTCAGGGTTTTGTACAAGCTGCATGCATGCATTATCTACAAGAATTTCATTGTATTCTATGTTTGGATATTTTTCTTTTATTTCACGGCAGCATTCCAAAAACAAGCCGTCAGTAAGTTTGCAAATGTTTGCTTTTGTTATTGCCGTTACTTTGTTTCTGTTATATTTTACGGCATAATCAAAGGCAAATTCAGCTATTCTTAGAGAGGCATCTTTTGTTATAATTTTTATGCTTTCTGCTTTAGTTTCGTCTATTTGTCTTTCTATTCCTGCGTATAAGTCTTCGGTGTTTTCTCTTACTATAACTAAATCAACGTCAAAAAATCTCGTTTTTATTCCGTCAATATTTTTGCAGGGTCTTATATTTGCGTATAAATCAAGGGCTTTTCTTAATTGAACATTAACACTTCTAAACCCTTTTCCTATTGGAGTTGTAACAGGTGCTTTAAGTGCAACTTTATTTTTCTTTATGGAGTCGATAACTCTTTCAGGAAGAGGTGTACCCTCTTTTTCTATAACATCTGCTCCCGCCGTTTGCAAGTCCCAATTGATTTCTAATCCTGATGCTGCTATTATTTTTATGACAGCATCGGTTATTTCAGGGCCTATTCCGTCTCCGTTTATTAATGTTACGGTTTTTGTTGTCATAGTTCTAAATCTCCGTGTTTTTTTATGTGTTCAATTAATCCGCCCTCATCTAAAAGTTTTATCATTACATCAGGCAGCGGTTGAATTTTTATTTCGTTATTTTGGGTTAAATTCTTTACTACACCGTTTTTTATATCTATCTCAAGTTCATCTCCAGCATTGATTTTATCCGTATCGCATTCGATTAATAAAAGCCCGATATTTATTGAATTTCTGTAAAAAATTCTTGCAAAGCTTTTAGCAAGAACTGCACCTACTCCTGCAATTTTAATTATTTGAGGGGCGTGCTCTCTTGATGAACCAAGTCCAAAATTGTTTCCTGCAACAACAAAATCGCCTGCTTTCATTTTTGATGCAAATTCAGGGTCTGCATCTTCAAGTACGTGTTTTGAAAATTCTTTTAAATCTGAGCGTAAATGAAACAATCTTCCGGGTGCGATGTGGTCTGTTGAAATATTGTCACCGAATTTAAAAACTTTTCCCATTATAACACCTCTCTAACATCTGCTATATAACCTTTTATTGCACTATATGCTGCAACTGCCGGACTTGAAAGATATATAAATCCTTTTGTGTTACCCATTCTGCCTTGAAAGTTTCTGTTTTGAGTTGCAAGACAAACTTCTCCGTCGCCTAATATTCCTGCATGAACTCCGACACAAGGGCCGCATCCGCTTGTCACGATTGATGCACCGCTTTCTACAAGTATTTCTATCAGACCCTCTTTTAGTGCTTGCAAAAATACTGTTCTTGATGCCGGTGCAACCAGTAATCTTACGTCAGGGTTTACTTTTTTGCCTTTTAAAATTTCTGCGGCTATTCTTAAGTCTTCTATTCTTCCGTTTGTGCAAGTTCCAATAAAAACTTGATTTACTTTCACATTTTCTAATTCATCAACTGTTTTTGTATTGTCAACAGTGTGAGGACAAGAGATTGTCGGTTTCAGCTCTGAGGCATTAATTTTAATTATTTTTTCATAAACCGCATCCTCATCGGCTTTTATTTCTACAAATTTATCTTCTCTGCCTTTTTCTTTAAGGTATGTTTTTGTTGTTTCGTCTGTTTCAAACAAACCTGCTTTTGCACCTGCTTCTACCGCCATATTTGCTATGGTAAATCTATCCGCCATAGACATATTTTTTATGGTTGAGCCTGTAAATTCAAGAGCTTTGTAGGTAGCTCCGTCAGCACCGATTGTGCCTATAAGGTGTAAAATTAAATCTTTTGCATAAACTCCTTTTTGAAATTCCCCCTCAACTTCAATTTTGTATGTTGCAGGGACTTTTAACCATGTTTTTCCAAGTGCCATTGCAACTGCAATATCAGTTGAGCCCATTCCTGTTGAAAACGCACCTAACGCCCCTGAAGTACAAGTATGTGAATCCGCTCCTACAAGTATTTCTCCGGGATTTACATATGTTTCAACCAATCTTTGATGACATACGCCCTCTCCTGTTTCAGATAATACCGCACCGTATTCTTTTGCAAACTCTCTTAGTACGGTATGGGTATTAGAAAGTTCTTTTCTCGGGCTTGGGGCTGCGTGGTCAATGAATAAAATTGATCGTTCGGGATTTGCAAGTTTATCTTTTCCTAATTTCTTAAACTCGTTTACCATCAACGGCCCTGTTCCGTCTTGAACTGCTGCAACATCAACTTTTGCTATTACAAGTTCTCCGACTTTCACATCGTGTCCTACGTGTTTTGATATTATTTTTTCTGCTATTGTTTGTCCCATTTTGACCTTCTTTTTATCTTTATATTAGTAAATCTTGATATTTTCTGTTTTTTGGTGCGTGTGCATGTTCATAGTATGGCGTTACTGTCATTATTTTTGCCGCAAATTCAGGATAGTAATATATGAATTTTAATTCGGCATCTGTCAATGGTTTTTGCGTATGAACATTAGCGTATCTGGCAAGTTCAAGTATATTTCTTGCATCTTCTTCATTTTCAAATTCAAGTTCCATCTTTTCGTATACGTTTCTAAACCCTTTAATGCCTCCGTATTCGCCTGTTGTTATCATTCTTCCTGTTTCTACTATTTCCGGTTCGCCTCTGCCCAATTCTTCGTAGTCATAAAGTTCATAATTTCTTCTGTCTTTTAGTGCTCCGTCGGCATGTATTCCTGATTCGTGTGCAAAGGCATTACTTCCCACTGCGGGCTGATTTATCGGTATCGGAAGTCCGAATGCGTAAGCTGTATATTTTGCAAGTTTCCATGATTTTGATAAATCGATTTGTTTGTCAATTTTGTATTTATCTTTAAATCCGCTTGATTTTAGTACTGCCAGCAGGCATGAAATTAAATCCGCATTCCCTGCTCTTTCTCCCATTCCGTTTATTGCAGTGTTTATGTATGCGTTTACTCCGCTGTCTATTGCTGCTTTTGCTCCCATTATTGAATTCGCTACTGCCATTCCGATGTCGTTATGGTAGTGCAATTCTATGTCCATTCCTGTTTCTTTGGCGATTTTTGTTATTCTTTCATATGACGTTTGCGGGTCGTCAAAACCTAATGTATCGCAGTATCTAAATCTTGATGCTCCCTTTTCTTTTGCATTTAGACCCCATTTTATTAAATAATCAATATCACTTCTTGAGGCGTCTTCAGCGTTTATTCCTATTACAACCGCACCTTTTTCTTTTGCACATTCTACTGCATCATTTGTTAATGATATTATGTCTTCTTTGGTCTTTGCTCCTTTGTATTTACCCTGTATCATCTGGTCTGATGTCGATACTGATAAATTTACGTATTTTAGTTTCGGGCAATTTTTAAATGAGTCTTCTACATCTTTAGGTATTCCCCTCATCCAGCCTGAAAGCTTGGTTCTGTTTATTATTCCTTGTTCTACAAGTTCTAAATTCGCATTTAAGTAATTAAGTTCGTGTTTTGTTGTAGGAAAACCGAATTCTGACTGCGTTATTCCTAAGCTGTTCAACATAAGATTTATAATAGTTTTTTGTAATTTTGCCAATCCCAATCTTGATGTTTGAACGCCATCACGGTTTGTAACATCTACAAAATATATATATTTTTCTTGTGTCATTTTAACCTTCTTTTAAATATTAATAAGTTCCCGGTATGATTTTTTCATAATCATCTAATGTTCCGTTATCAAGACAGCAGGTTATGATTGCTTTTCCAAGAGGGTGTAGGGAACTTTGGAGATATAATTTCGTTTCACGTTTAAAGAAATCTTCCAATTGCTTAGCCCCTGCATCATAACCCTCTAAACCTACTTCCGGCTGAACGGTTACATCTAAGAATTTTTTAGACATAGCGACACCCTCAACATGGATTTGTTCTGGGATATAGCCTGCCAATGGATGTCTTGCGGGATGAAGATTTATTTTCTTCATAGAGGCCTGTCCTCTACGTGCAAGGTATTCTCTTATTACCCATTGGGCCATAAATCCTACCTGCCAGCAGCCGATGTGTTGGTTTGGAATAAGAATATTTTTTGTTTTCGTTGTTTGCATAAACTGTTCAAGCAATACATTTGCAAAATCTACTCTTTTTCCTGTTGCGAACGGCCAGAAAGAACCAACTCCCTCACTTTTTATATCAAACAGGTTTGAATCTTCACCGCTGGCATCAATACTAGGGTTGTTAAATCCTCTTGGTGCAACTAATCTCCACAACCAAGCCAATGCAGGCGGTAAAACATGCATCATTCCGAAAATACCGTATGATGGGTTTTCTTTAGTGCAAGGCGGTGTTCTTAATCCAAAACTTCTGTAGTCTATATCTATAGGCCCATCCTGAATGTTTTCAATTAATTCTCTCGGAATAATTATTCTTGGATTTGAGCAAGGTTTGTTAGGCTCATCTTCTATATGTTCCCATATTAGGCAGGTTGAATCCGGATGACCGTTTATGTTAAAGAACAATAGCGGTTTTTCAGGATGAATTGTTACTCTTTCCAAATGAGGGTCTGTTCCGTAGCTGTTAATATGGTCAATTCTTATAAACCAGGCATTTTCAGCATCTGTAACAGTTAATTTACCGTTTTTTTGGAATTCGGGATTTGATAGTGCCATATCGTCTGTTAGAGGTTGTAATTTACAGGAATGACCTAATTCAAGGTATCTTAGTTCTCCTGTAAGAGTATTTTTACCTAAAATTAAACGACCGTCTTCTTCACGGTGAACGTATTCAAGCATTTCACTTTTTCCGCTTCCTGACGCCCCTTCATGAAGAATTGTTGTATCATTATCATAAGGTGTGACTACGTCAACGGTTGAGGCGTGCATTGTTACGTAATCTTCTTTTAATCCCAGGGCAAGAAGTATTCCGTAAACACCTTTTTTAGCACTCGGGCCGGGGTATAAATTATATGAAAATACTTCGTGAACGCCGTTTTGCTGATTATGCACAACAACCTGTTTTCCGTCGTAGTGTGTATGTCTGAATGGCGGTGCTAAGTAGATTATTGCTTTAGGGTTGAATTTGTTATCCAAATCATCGGCAGGTATCATTCCTTGCATATCATATACGCTTGCTGCAAAAAATGCTGCGTTTTTCGGTGCAATTAACAATGCAGGATAACCGTATTCCACACCACCTGCCATAAACGGCAGTACAATTAATTCGTTTCCTTTAAGCCAATCAAGAGTTTGTGTTCTTACAGGGTCGAATTCCGTATGAAATCTGTCTTGATAAAGCACTTTATCCGTCATTTCTATATTGTTTACAACCATACAATTCGGGTCACGTCTTCTCATATAGGCTTCCGTATAATTTATACAAAGTCCGTTTTTGCATTTTACGACGTTAGCTTCCTCTATTTCGCCTCTGCCCTCTACGTTGTATGTCACGTGGAAAATCTTGTTGTCTGCTCCTCCTATTGCAAGTTCAAACAGCTGTTCTCTTGTTTGAGGAACAATTACTCCTTGACAATTATCTATCATATCTCGTACTTCTTTTGCGAGTACCCAATTTTCCCAAATTTTATCCATTTTATTCCTAATTCCTATTTCTACCACCATAGTATTTTACAATAAGATTTGTAATATGTAAAAAAATTTACATTAATTGTTAATAGTTCCTAAATAGTGAAGTACTTTTTTTGTATAAATTCTGTTGGTAAATGCTATTAATGCAGAACGAATGGCTTCTGAAAGCGGTGTTATTTTTGAGGCAAAACTCTCTGCGGAGAAATTTCGTGTTATAAAAGTAGCTCTTAATGCTGATTCAAGTTCAACACATAAATAGTTATATGCAACTTCTTCCGTATAGTTATTTTTTTTATATAGCTGTAAAATTTCTGCTGTTTCTGAAATGCTTAAAACTTGCTTAAATATCCCAATTACAATTAGTTGTACTAGCTGTATTTTAGAATATTTTTTGTTTACCGGAGGAAAAATTACCTTTTGTTTGACGTAATTGTTAACCATTGTTGCGGTTATAGAATTTTTTTCACCAGGAATTCTAAAAATTGACAGCATTTTATTTAAAATATCAATCAGCTGTTCCATATATAAATCAAAATTCGGCAGCTCATCAAATCTTGACATTTTGAAGTTTCCAAGCTCTTTTGCGGTTTCTGTTTCTATAAATAATTGCTGTTCCATAATTCTATTTTACACCTAAAAAAATAAAATCAAACTAAATATGCTAATTTTTAATATTACTTGACATGGTTTTTAATACCAGATAGAATATTTTATTATATAAACGAGGATTTATTTAAATGCTTTTATACTAAAATAAAAATTTTGCTAAGCGGGAGTTTGTATGAATTTATTTAACTTTTTGGAACTGGAAGATAAGACGGAAAAAAGAGAAGTTGAGATTGTTGAAGAATTAAAAGAAATAGATGATTTTGTTGAAAAATATAAATCTATTTCAAATTATTTCAAAGATAAAATATCTGAATATACCGGTTTGCAAGCAATAACTGATAATTATGCGGGTGTTGAATTAACTTATGACGAATTGGAAACTAATATTTCGCAATTTGCGTCGGGTTTGCAGTTATTGGGTGTTGAAAAAGGTTCTCATGTCGGGATTTTAACCGAAAATAACGGCAGATTTATTATCTGTGAACAGGCTGTTTTTAGATGCGGAGCAGTTGCTGTTTTAAGAGGTTCTAACGCTCCTGTTGATGAATTGGAATATATTTCTCATCACAGTGACAGTTCGGTTTTGATTTTAAAAGATAAAGTTTTGTTTAATAAAGTTAAGCACTTTTTAAATAGCTGTAATTTAAAATTTGTTGTGTTGATGTTTGATGGAGATGTTGATAAAGAAGGTATTAATTGTGCAGTTTATACTTTTGATGAAATTTTACAAAAAGGCTTAAACAGTCAATTTAATGAAGTTGAAATAAATTCGTCGGATAAGGCTTTAATCTTCTATACATCGGGAACAACAGGAAATCCTAAAGGTGTTCTGCTTTCACACAAAAATATTTTGTCTCAATATCCGTCTGTAGAATATGGTTTGCATGCTAAAAAAGGCGAAAAAACTCTTCAAATCCTGCCGATTTGGCATACGTACGAGCATATTGCTCAAATTTATTTCTTTGTATCAGGCTGCCATTTGCATTTCACTACCATTCCTAAATTAAAAGACGATTTGGTTAAGTATGATATTGATATACTTGCTTCTGTTCCCCGTATTTGGGAGGCAATCAGGCTTGGTATTTATCAGAAATTAAAGCAAAACTCTAATCTTGCTTATTATATTTTTGATTTTGCAGTTAAAACAAGTATTAATTACAAAATTCACAAGATGTATGCGGAGCGTCGTATTACAAATAAGCAATCCAGATATAAGCTTAGAGGAAAAATTTACCACAAATTTATGCGAACTTTTACTAAACCATTGCATATTTTGTTTACAAAAACTATTTATAAAAAACTTAAAAATGCTGCAGGTTTGAACTTTAGAGCAACTATTTCGGGCGGCGGTGCTATATCGATGAAAGATGAATTGTTCTACGATGCAATTGGTGTAAATCTGCGTGTAGGATATGGTTTGACAGAAACATCTCCGGTTTTGACTTTAAGATACACAGGTGATAAAAATTATCTCGGTTCTGCCGGAAGACCTTTTAAAGGTACTGATATAAAAATTGTGGATTCTCAAACTATGCAGTCAGTAGGTATTTTTAACAAAGGAATTGTTATGGTGAAAGGGCCTCAAGTTATGATGGGGTATTATAAAGATGAAGAGTCAACAAATAAAGTGCTTTCAGAAGATGGTTGGTTTAATACGGGTGATTTAGGCTGGCTTACGGGTGATGATAATTTAGTTCTTGTCGGCAGAATGAAAGAAACAATAGTTCTTTCTAACGGCGAAAATGTTGAACCTGTACCGATAGAGGAGGCTTGTTTGGGCAGTCCTTATATTGACCAGATTGTCCTTGTAGGTCAGGATGAAAATAGTATAGGTGCTCTTGTCGTTCCGTCTCATGAGGCTCTTGAAAAATGTTCTATCGCCGCTAAAAATCTTAAATCCGGTAAAAATTTGACAATTAATAATCCGTCGTTGAGAGAATTAATAAAGCACGAATTAAATAAATATATCAAAAATAAACCAAATTTAAAATCTTTTGAAACTATAAAACATTTTGAAGTGTTAAATGATACGTTTAATGTTGATAACGGAATGATGAGCAATACGGCAAAAATTAAACGTAATAATGTTTTTGAAACGTACAAAGATATTATTTCAAAAATGTTTTCTGACAAGAATAAGTAATAATAATAAGGCTTTGGTTAAGATAGTGTCTGTAAAATTACGTACGTAATTTTACGGACTTTTATTAATTTGAAAATCTGTAATAATGTGGATAGAATCTATAGATTATGAAAAATAAAAATGTAATTACACTAAAGTTTATAATTAAAACGGAAAGGAAAATTTTATGGTAAAAACATTAGAGGAATTTTATACAGATTTAGGTATCCGTGAATCCGGTGGTAATTACCGTTAAAAAATAAACAAGGCTTTATAGGTAAATGTCAAATGGGTGAGTCGGTAATGATTGATGCAGGATATTATAAAAAGCATAACCCATAAATATACAAACTTAAAAAGGAGATTACAATGAAAAGAAGTTGAATATTCACATAATCATTGCTATGAATGAAAGTACTATAGCAACAAAAAATAAAAAACTTGCCAATAAAAATCCAATAGAAAATATTACATTATAAATAGCAACAATAAACTTTGGCATCTTAATTTTCAAGTTTAATTTAAAATTAGGGAACTTTTTTTCGATTAAATATTTTCTAATCAAAATTTCCAAAATAGTAAAACCAAATAACCACAATAAAATTATTATACACAAAGCCATAATAAAAAACTCACCACCACCGATTGCTATAACATCATTTGGTGCGGGAGGAGGATAATCTGTATTGCTATATACTATTATAGAATATATAACAATAAAACTCCATAAAGCAGATAAATTTATAAAAAAATATTTTCTATATTTACGAAAATTCATACGGTAATTGTATTACAAAAACATTAAAACAAAAAGGAGAAAAAGATGTTAAATTTTTTACAACAAACTAGTGATGCTTATAAATTTTACAAAGATAAAAATGCTCAGAAAAATTATAATAATGAAATTGTAAATAAAACATGGCACTACCAAAAGAAATTTGGATTTGAAACAAGCTCAAGACAAGGACATGAATTTTGGAATAATGAAGCAGACGCATTTAAACATGCATTTATTGGAGCTGATATGTATTTTAAATATGGTGATATGGGAAGTCTTGTAGGTGGAATATACCATGAAAACCAAACTCCAAACAATCCTCATGGAGAATGGAACATGGACTCATGGAATAATAATCAAGGTCGTGAAATCGCACGAGAAATCCAAAAAGAATATGGAGATAATTTCATGAAATTATCTCAACAACAGCGGGATGATATTATCGCTGTAAAAGTTATGCAAAAAATGAAAGATGGTCAATTAATTACAAATCCAAGTGATAATAGAAAGTTTAACGGATTTTTTGAAAAAGTATTTAATAATACAGCGAATATATCGGGAAAAACAACTGGTCAAGCTGCACCAATAGACCAAAATCAATCAGGATTATTCGATTACACAAATCCTTTAACAGGTAGTAACCACATATACACACGTGAGGAAGTTGGCTCGATGTCATCAGATGAATTTGCCAAACACGAAAAAGAGATTGATGCACAAACAAAAGCATTTAATGGTACAATGCCAACCAACGGTGATTTACAACGAGAAGCAATGACTGGTGGCGGTGTTGTTTATGTAAATTCTTATACCCGTTCCGATGGTACAGAAGTTAAAGGTTATTACCGCAGCAGACCTGGTATTTAGTTATATGAATAGTCCGACTTTTACATAGGCCGGACTATTTAATTTATAAAGAAGGAGTTAATATGACAAAATTAGATAAATTAAAACAGGCAGAACATTTGTATGTTAATGAAAAATAACCTCTTGATGTAATTAGCACAAAACTTGACCTTTCGCGCAGGACTTTTGAAAAAGCCATTAGAGAAGAAAGCAAAATCATTAAGGTTACCTTTGCCTGATTATGTTAGAGCAATTATGTTAAATTCTATTTTGCCTGAAATTTTAGATTCTGAATTAAAAAAAGTAACTTGTGACTGGATTACAAAGCAAGGCAAAGACTCTATCGAAATCCATTTTGGAGAAAAGATAAAAAGATTAAAAGAAATAGTTGAAATAGCATCCTACGCAATTGAAGAAACCGAAAAACTTCAACAAAAATTTTTAGATGTTGAAGTTGAATATATGAACAATATAAATAGCAAGATGAACACAAGCCGAAATATAGGAGGGAAATAGCGATGTAAAATAAACTATATTATTGCTTTAATTAAAAAAGGCAAAGCAATTAAAAATAAAATACAAGCTGAAATAAAACCAATAGAAAATATTATATTGTAAATAATAATAACAAATTTTGGCATCTTAATTTTTAGAATTAATTTGAAATTAGGGAAATTTTTGACAATTAAAAACCTAATCAAAATTTCCAATATTGCAAATATTATAAGGCATCCTAAAATTAAGAAACATATATATGTCATAAGTCCCCAAACAATTTTATTATCAGAATAGATGTAAGCTCTACTAATGACAATATGTTTTATTGAATCATAGATTATATATAAAAAGATATAAAACCATATCGCAATAAAATTTGTAAATATATATTTTCTAAGGCTAAGAAATTTCATACGTCAATAGTAGTACAAAGACATAAAAAAGAAAAGGAGAACATAACATGTCAAGCAAAAATGAAATATATGATTTTTTTAATAATGAGCAAAAACGAAAAGAATATAATGATGAAATAGTTAACAAAACATTGCACTATCAAAAGAAATTTGGATTTAAAACAAGTACACAAAAAGGTCATGAATTTTGGAATAATGAAGCAGACGCATTTAAACATGCGTTTATTGGAGCTGATATGTATTTTAAATATGGTGATATGGGAAGTCTTGTAGGTGGAATATACCATGAAACCCAAACTCCAAACAATCCTCATGGAGAATGGAACATGGACTCTTGGAATAATAATCAAGGACGAGAAATTGCACGAGAAATTCAAAAAGAATACAGAGATAATTTTATGAAATTATCTCAACAACAAAGGGATGATATTATCGCTGTAAAAGTTATGGATAGAATGCGTAACGGGCAACTTATAACTAATCCAAATGATAAAAGAAAAT
>JAFVDH010000057.1 GCA_017478515.1 bacterium | reverse complement strand
CGTTTCCATTGAGGAACGAGGTTCGGAGGCAGGATCACAAGAATATTAGGTTTTCCCTCGTACCATTTTTGGCAAGCAACCAAAAGTGCCTCGTAGGTTTTACCTAAAGATGCTTCGTCACATAAAATACACCCCTTCAAATAATCGGAACGAAGAGCAAATCGTGCCGCCATAATCTGATACGGATAAATTTTAGCATTAGAAGATGCATAAACGGGCAGGAAGTTTTTATCGTCAGCAAGACTTTCAAGACGATTAGCCTCAACAATTGCAGAATATTTTGATTGAAACTTTGTTTTTACTTCCACCATTCTGTGCTTATTTTAGCATAAAATAAGTTTTATAAGGATTTATACCCGAATTACATTTAATCGGCTTTAAAATCGTTTTTGAACACCTTTTGAACAACATTTAATCCCAATCTTCCAACATCATATTTTGAAAATCTAAATCAATTTCTTTATCAATATCAAAAACCTGAAATGCTATTTTCAGAAATTCTTCCTTGCTATAACTTGGTTTATATTCTTTTTTTATTACTTCATTTGTTAAATTTATGAAAATATTTATTCTTGAAGGATCAACTGAAAGGTGATTATCCATATCTTCAAGAAAATCGTCAAGCATCTTTTTGGCAAGAGTATACATTGTATCTTTTGAAATAGTATTTGCTTTTAAAAATCCGTCACGTTTTATTCCCCAATCACCAAGAGTCTTCCAACGTCTTATTGTTCTATCACATACTCCTATTCTGCGGGCAATTTCTTCTTCAGTTATAAACTGCTCAACATACATTTTTTCTGCAACATTAAAAAACTTATCTCTTTTCATTTATCCGCAACCCAGTTTTTTCTGTTGTTCTGCAATTTTTCTGTCCGTTTCCCACAAGTATAACTCTTCTTCCGGCTCATCCAAATACTTTTCTGTTTCCCAATGATAAAATTTTCTTTCTTCTTCAGGCAAAAATATTGATAAATCTGCTTTGCCAAAATTTTCCATATCCTTATTCTTTTGAATGGCTTTATCCATGCTGGTATTTGCAATTTTTGAGACTTTAATCGGCTTTTTATATTCTCTTTCTACACTCTGATAAGCTGTTTCGTAATTTTGATATTTTTCCATTGCGGATATTTCTTTATTTTGCTTGATATACGCTTTTGCAATTTTAATATTACGTTTTTTAGTTGCTACAGCCGCTTCAAATTCTTCTTTTGAAACTTCAGGAGCATAAAGTGCTGCAACGGATTTAACAGCTTCCGCTTTTCCTAAAAATTCATCATTTTCTGCATCAAATATCCACGCATATTTAAAATTTTTTATATCACGGCGCATGTAAACTTTCATCCCTTTTTTATGAATCATCCAGTCTGCCCAATATGTAGTTTGGAATTTCCCGTCTTTTATTCCGTTTCTGCCGATAGTATAATCTTTTGAAGTTCGGGAGCAGAATAATTTTAGTGCATCTTTTGATGTTACAATTTTTTCTTTATACTCTTCATAAAATAAATCATCAGGGCATCTTCCGTTGAGATTTTTACCATTTGACAGTCTTTTATTCAAAATATTGATAATTGTTTTATCAAAGATTTCTTTAAAATCTTTAAATTTCATAATCTTGCCGTCTTTGATTTCTTTCGCAAGTTTTGCAGGTCTTTCAATAACGTTTCCGCCACGATACCCAACACAATGTTTGGATAAAAGTTCTTTTATTTTTAGAAAATCTCTTTCAACAGGTTTAGTTTGTGCATTGTAAGGCAAGGCAAAATGCACATTAACATTCAATTCTTTAAGCATTGCGGAGGTTTTATTTTTATTTGTTTCGATTTTAAAATTCTTTCTCCCTCCTGCAAAATCTTTTGAACGATAATCTTTTCCGTTATCAATAATAACGTCTTTAGGCAGACCAAATTCTTCTACTGCATAATAAAAAGATTGAAATATTAAATCAGAATTAGGATTCCCCGTTTGTAAAATCCACCCAAGCCATTTGCCAGACTTATAATCTCTCCAAACAGTAACCCAAGGGAAAACTACTTTATTATTTTCATCATAGCAAGCGACATCAATCTGTGCGTGATCTGATACCCAAACCTGATTACAGAGTATATTTGAATAATCTCTATCAATATAGTTATTGTATTTCCGGTTCCAAGCAGCTTGTCCGTTTCTTGCAAGAAAAATACTTTGTTCCGGGATTTCTTTATCCAATCTGCGCTTAAATGCCATAAAACTTGGGAATTTATTTCTATCTGCTCCAAGTTCTCTAATTGCATAACCAAGAGTTAAATCACAACAAGACCTTAATGATGGGCCGCCTTCAATAAGGTATAAATCTTTAAAATAGTTAAAATAATCATCAGGAACAGATGAACCTGTTAAATGTTGTCCGTGTTTTGATAATAACCCTGCAACACCATATCTGAAATATCTTCTTCGCATTTTGATAATTGAGGGATAAGATGTTGTGTATTCTTCATCTTCGTTATTATTCCAATTAACAACAAATTCTTCCAGTTCTTTGCCTTTTAGACCTGCGGAAGCATCCAATATTCTCACATATTTTTCAGCCTGTTGTTTTGCCCAACTTGGAGCTTCTGAGTATTTTGCTTCAATATCTGTTTCGCCAAGATACTTATCTTGAGCGAAATCAGGCATTGATTTTAGCATAATAAAATAGTTCGCACGTTTCCCTTTTTTGACAATTTTAAATACAAATTCGCCCCTGCGGCATTGTTTTTTAAGTGTTTGCTCACTCAAACCCAATATGCCGGAAGCTTCTTGTATATTTATCCATATATTTGTTTTGTCTTTATTTGTTCCCATAAATATTTTAATTTTAAATTGCTTGTTTTGAAATTTAAACCCCGCTTAACATTCGTACATAAATTTCTTGCCAATTTTTTAAATTGAAATGCAGTAATAATAAGAAAGTTATTTTCGGAAATATTAAAAAATATCCCATTGTAATATTTGTTATTTCTTGTTTTAAAGCCAATTTAAAAAATTGTCATAAATATTACGAAGAAATATTAAGCGGTATTGACGGAATTTGTGTTTGTATATAATAGGTACATTTATAAGCAAATCCGCCATAAATTTTATTATATTTATAAATTACTCTGGTAGAAGATCCCAAAATTTGCAGTCGGGGAAATTTCTCACAGCAAACGCACTAAATACGTTATCTCAAAAAGCATAAAAACGGCTTATAATTATTGATACATATGCAATACAAGCCATTTTGAAAATTGGGGAAAAGTTTATGAAGAAATATTAATAAGCCGAAAGTTTGAACTGAAACCCTAAAACTAGACAAGATAAAAAACCTAGTTTTAGGGTTTTAATATATAAGGAGGTAAAAATGAAAAGAAAACCTTATACAGTTCAAGAAAAAGAAGAATTGTTAAAATCAGAAGCAATAGAAAAAAT
>JAFVDH010000056.1 GCA_017478515.1 bacterium | reverse complement strand
ATTTTTTCTATTGCTTCTGATTTTAACAATTCTTCTTTTTCTTGAACTGTATAAGGTTTTCTTTTCATTTTTACCTCCTTATATATTAAAACCCTAAAACTAGGTTTTTTATCTTGTCTAGTTTTAGGGTTTCAGTTCAAAGCATGGGTTTTTCTAATGTTTTTACAAAACTTCACAAAAAAACCCAAAAAATTAAATCATGAAAATAAGCCACTACCATGGGTTTTCATGATTTGAATGTCTAAAAGCATGCAACAGCCCATGTTTGAAACACAAGCATATAGCTACAAACTGGAGTTAAAGCATGTTTGCATGGTATGTTGCGAATTGTGAATACAAGGCTTAAATTGGCTTGAAAAAAGAACCTTAGTACTTATAATGTTAATAAAGCAAGGTTAATAAAAGCTTTGCAGGGTGGAGATAGGCATGTAATTTGTACTTGTTGCATGCATATATGATTAAATAATAAAATAATAACTTTGGAGGAAAATATAAGTGTTTAGAAGTCGTGATATGGGCAGAGCTGTAGCCGTAAGAAGATGGACACCGACTGCATTAGATTGTTACAAAAGAGGCTGCAATTGCGAAGGTTGTTTTTATAAAGATTTCTTTTCAGGTTCCTCTCAAAAATGTCAAATGAAAGCTTCTGTGCTTGAATTGGTGAGAGTTTTAGGCACTCCTGATGTCGAAATTCAACAAATTATTAATGATTAATTAACAATACAATTGATTTATTTTCATGTTTTTAATATTGTAATTAATGCAAAGCATTTAAGTATTGGAGGTTTATTAAAATGCATATATACGTTAACGGCAGAAATATAGAAATAACAGACGCAATTAAATCTTATGTAAAAGAAAAAATCGGCAAAGTAGCAACTCACTATGACCAAATTCACGGTATAGAAGTGGTTTTATCTGTTATCAAAAATCCTGCCGCAAACGAAAAAAATGTTGCGGAAGTTACTTGTAAGTTGAATAACTCTTCTATTCACCTTGAAGAAACTGCTGAATCTATGTATGCAAGTATTGATTTGCTTTCTGATAAACTTTTAAGACAAGTTCAAAAATATAAAGATAAAGCTTTAACTTCTAAAGATAAAACTTCTTCTATCAGAACAGAAGCTTTACCGCAAGAAGATGACGAAGATATCGTTGTAGAAGTAAAAGCTATTGAAGATTAGTATTTAATCCAAAATTTTAGCTTTGTTTTTACGATATTATTAATGATTGGCTTATCATGATTAACGGTAAAAAAATTATTGTTATAATGCCGGCTTATAATGCCGAAAAGACATTAAAGCAAACTTATGACGATATTTATCGTGATTTTGTCGATGAAATTATATTGGTCGATGATTATTCAAGCGATAATACCATTAATTTGGCAAAAGAACTTGGGATAAAAACTATTGAACATTCCAAAAATAAGGGTTATGGAGCAAACCAAAAATCCTGCTATAAAGAAGCCCTCAATAACGGAGCGGATATTGTTATAATGCTTCACCCAGATTATCAGTATACGCCAAAACTCATCCCTGCAATGGCGTCTATGCTGGCTTTTGATGAGTATGATGCTGTAATAGGCTCAAGAATATTGGGTAATTCTGCCCTAAAAGGAGGAATGCCTTTATATAAATTCGTTGCAAATAAATTGCTTACTCATTTTGAAAACTTTTGCACCGGAGAAAATTTATCCGAATATCACACAGGATTTAGAGGTTTTACAAAAACGGTTCTTGAAAATATTCCGTATGAAAAATTAAGTGATGACTTTATTTTTGATAATGAAATTCTCGCATTAATACTTTATAAAAAATATAAAATAGGAGAAATTTCCTGCCCTACAAAATACTTTAAAGAAGCGTCATCAATAAATTTTACCCGCTCTTGTAAGTATGGTTTTGGAGTTTTAAAAATAAGCTTGCAATATATGCTTGCGAAATGGGGAATAAAATTAAATATTTTTAGATAAGCTTAAAGAGATTTAAAACCGCTAGAAGTATTTATCTAAAAATTTCTCATATGGTCTTAGGCAGCAATAAATTTGAAAACATTGAAAAAGACCCTGACAAAAAGTTGTTTATGGTCAATAATAATTATTCAGTAAAAAAAGTATTAAATTTGTTGATAGAAATCTTTAGAAATTAGGCATTCAAAAGTTTATTTTCATTAGTCAACATATATGAAATTCTGGATTTATCCATCATCCAGTTATCATAAGAAAAATTAGTAGTAGCCAAGCCATAGTTATAAGATCTTAATGAGGCATTACTACTTAAATACCCGTTAAGAATCATATTAATATCAACTAAAGCCTCTTTATTTTTCTTATTATCTTCATCACCCCATTTTTTAGTACCGTCACTATCAATACCAAAAAGCCCAACAGCTAAATTGCCCATATCACTCTTTTTGTAAACAATAAAACCATCTTTACAATCAGTATCAAATTGTTTTTGCAAATAAGCCATAATATCGTATTTAGGATTAGCTTTAGGAACATTATTACCAAAACCAAAATTAGATTTCGAATAATAAGAATTTTTGTTCAAAAGCAAATTCATACCTGAATTCATACCTGTTGCCGACTGAATTGCAACATCCTTTAGTTCGCTAACTTTACAAATACTGTAACCATCTTTTAGATTATATTTTTGCTTTTTACTATCATAAGTAAAATAAGCATCAATCATTTCTTGTGAATAACCTTTTTTTAATTGTTCTTGTAAAGCTGATTCTTTTGCCTTTGCTTCAGCATCATTAACTTCAACTACTTCGTATGAAGCAACATCCTCTGTTACCATAGAAAGTTGTACAGACGAAGCATTATTTGTACCATTTGAAGAATTTATCTTTTGATTATTATTTACAGTACCGGTTCGATTTATGGTGTAATTCGAAGCCATCCGTTTAAATTTTGTTATTGAACCGAAACTATTACTCAAAATATTTCTCCTAAGTATACATGTTGATTATCGACAATATTCTTAAAAACTTTACTATCTTTATAACCTTATATCTTTGTATACCGGCATTTGTCTTGAGTTTCAGCGTTTTAAATTCAAATTAATATTTGTTTACATTCTTTTTTCTTATTTTTTCGCTCTCTTTACATTTTTAGATTATGAAGTAGTGGAGGGGCGGGTTTTGTTAAAACCCGCCCCTTATTTCATTTTATTTTATTGAAAAGTTTTTTCTTCTTTGCAAAATAAAAAAGCCGTCTCTTTGACGGCTTGACTAACACACTTTTTACACTTTTCTTTGAATTTAACGAGGATTTTATT
>JAFVDH010000055.1 GCA_017478515.1 bacterium | reverse complement strand
TAGAATCTTGGTTTTGAGCGGTAATATCCTTTAACTTCTGTACCGTCAGAGCGAGTGTATGAATTTACATAAACAACTCCACCGCCTATCATTGCTTCTTGTTGCAGGTCGCCATTAGTTGGCATAGTTCCATTAAAAGCCCTTGTTTGAGCATCAATTTCCTTTTCGTGTTGTGCAAATTCATCTAATGACATTGAACCAACTTCTTCTCTTGTGTATATATGATTACTTCCCGTTAAAGGATTTATGTAACCATAAAAGCCTGAATTTTGTTGTGGTTGAACTTGTTGTGGAATTTCTGTATTAAAGAACTGCAAACCTAATTGTTGTGCAAGTTGGTTTATGTCTATATCTGCTGCAAAGCCAAGAGGTTTACCATTATTCTGAACTCCGCCAATCCAAGGCATTGGGGTAAATGATGGTTTTTGCTTTTCAAATTTACGTGGGTCATCAAGTCCTGTAATCAATTTGTCTTCTCTCATTCTTTGTACAACTTTGCCTGCAATTATGTCTTTGCGTTGTTCTTCGGATAGCTTACCAAAATTTGGATATTCCCTGCGGATTTCGTTATAAATTTGCTGACCTTGCTGGTTGTTCCACATGTCCATGTTGTATTCTCGTGGGTCTTGACCTTTTATTTTTCCAATTAATTCATGTCCAAAACTAACAGATTTAGCAGGTAAAATACCATACCGATTTGCCATTACACTTTGCATATACGTATGCCTGAAAGCATCGGACTCATTATTGTGGGCATTGTTATTTTCGCCAATATCAAAATTGTAATGCTTCTGATACTTAATTGTGTCATTTACCATTTCTTTTGTAAATTCATTTTTATCTTTATCATAATTAAATTTTTGTGACATTTTTATTTCCTTTCGTTTTTGTTTTATTTATATTGAAAGCATGAGTATTACAAAAAATATATGTGCGAATGTAATATCTTTGCTAGGTAATTTAATTTTTATATTAACAATATGCTATATGATACTATCATTATTGATTTATCCTGAATATATCCTAGAAGGAATTACTTTTAAGATGTTATCTATATGTATAAACACATATATTTTTATAATTCCTAGCCTTTTTATTCTTTGCCCAATAGAAGATATTTTGGCAGATAGAATACTTCACAAAAAATATTTCTTAAGCTTCCAAATAAAAAATAAATATTTGAGATACACATATAATATTTTATTTTGGTTTGGTTTTATTTGTTCATCTTTGTACTTAATATTGTATATATGTAATTTATAATTCTTATTAAATTCATAAACTGTAAAGTCTAATATGTAATTATCTAAATAATTACAGTTTTGGGTTTTATTTAATTTTTTGCTAATTATATTTCGTGTTAAATCTTTTTACATAAAGCCTCACTTTTTTTCCAAGTCTTTCAAATAAACGGATGCAAAATTTTGCTAGTGTAAATTAAATAATTCAAAATAAATAAGTGAATTATACTACATTTATAGCATTTCGCCAAATGTGAATACATACTCTAATTCTTATGCAATATGTTCAAGTAAAAAAGTTCTGAAATCGTACACTAAATGGAGTTTTTTATTACGATTAAGTCCTTTGGCGAATATGTAAAAGGGCTTTTTGTACTCATAGTGTATGTTTTTGCCCTCAATGGTTAAGTTCTAAAGTACATTATAAATAGACAATTAAAATTAAGCAGATAATTTGTTCAATTCTCTCTGATAATTATTTTATGAATTTTGTCTCTTAATCCACTCCATAATTATTGAAACAAGATATTCTTGTTCGGATTTTGTAAGTTCTCTACCTTTTGGAAATTTGTGCCATTTCTCAATACAACCACGACAGCAGGTAGCCGTTGCGCGTTGAGCTATAAAAACAGGGTGTCCTCGCATTGGAGTTTGTTTGCCGTCATTCACAAGTTCAGCCGGAGCAACTCTTTCTTGAATAAAATCGCAGGCATGAGAATAAATCTTATTAATTCCTTTGTCTTTAATATATTCAAGTTCTTTTGTTCGGAGTTTAAATCTGCTTTTGAATTTTAATTTTGTAAGTTTACCTGGAATATCCATTATTTTATGTTTTGAATTTCTTGTAATTTTTCTAAACCTGATACAAAATATAATGTTTGTTCAATATTTTCAGCGTTCAAATTGGTTTTTGTTGCTAAAAACTCTCTAAAGTCTTCTTCAAAAGTTTTTTCGGATTTTTCTATGTTTGTCTGTTCATATAATATATCTGCCAATACAAATAATTCATCATTAAATTTTAGAGCATTACTAAGTTGTTTAATTGTCAATTCTTTTGGGAAATTCGCCATTTTACCGTTTTCAAGTTTTGTAATGAGTGCAGCACTCACATTAGATAATTTCTCAACATCTCTAAGACTTAATTTTAGTGCCTGACGTCTATTTTTTAATGCTATTCCAAATTTTATAAGCTGTTCTTGTTTGTTCATTTTACCCTCTTGTTATAATTTACGATAATCAATTATAAATGTCAATAAATGTTGATAAATGTTCAAAACAGTAATAGTAAAGTATTATCAACAAGTATTTATAAATATATACAAATCTAAGTAGAAATATAAATGACAAAAATTAATTAAAATTTTAAATTATACAAAATTGGTTCCATATATTGTGAACCCAAAACTATCAAATCGAATATGACAATTAGTCTCAAAGTGTCTAATAATGTTTTTGTAGTATTCTATAAAATAAAGGAGCGAAAAATGAAAAAAGTTATTATATTAAACGCAAGTCCGAGAAAGAATTTTAATACGGCAAAAATGTTAAAAGAAGCTCAAAAAGGAGCTGAATCTGTTGGAGCAGAGGTTGAATATATTGACCTTGTAAACTTAAATTACAAAGGCTGTATCAGTTGTTTTGCCTGCAAAAGAATAGGTAATACAACAAATGGACTTTGTGCATATAAAGACGATTTAAGACCTATATTAGAAAATATTTTAAATGCAGATGTTTTAATTATGGGAACTCCGATTTATTATTCTTATCAAACAGGAATGTTCAGAAATGTTTTAGAAAGATTATTCTTTGCACAAATGACTTATTCAAAAAGTGATGTTCCAAATGTTCCTAAAAAATTAATTGATAAAAAACTCAATGTCGGATTTATTTATACGATGAATTGCACACCTGAAATTGCAGAAAAGTTTAATTATCCCGCAATTTTTGCACCTGATATAAATTATACTAAACAATTTTTTGGTTATTGTGAGACATTAGCAGCGTATAATACATACCAATTTACTGATTATTCAAAATATCTTGCAGATATTATTGATGAAAAAGACAAGGCAAAACAAAGAGATGAACAATTCCCGAAAGACCTTGAAAAAGCATTTGATTTGGGTAAAAGATTGGTAGAAATGCAGGAGTAAATATAAATGAAGTGGTTAATGTTATTACTTGCAGGAATATTTGAAGTCATTTGGGCAGTTGCAATGAAATACTCAAACGGCTTTAGTATTCTTGTTCCCTCAATAATTACCGTTGTAACTTATATTTTAAGTGCTGTATTTTTAGCACTTGCCCTTAAAAATTTACCGCTTGGTATAGCTTATGTTATGTGGGTAGGGTTTGGAATAATTGGTACTGCAATTCTAGGCGTTCTGCTTTTCCACGAAAAATTAACCCTCTTGCAAATTCTTTCAATAATTTTAATTATAATCGGTGTTATAGGATTAAAACTTTTTGCAAAGCAGTAAACTAACTTTCATTAACAATTTTACCTGTAATGTGTTCGGGAGCTAGTTCCAAGCACATTACAAACTTGCCGAAATTTTTGATTTCTTCTTCAATATATTCAGAACCAAAGTCAAATTGATTACTTAATTTCCTGCAAATATCAATGGTTTTGTCAAAATCATCTACAATTTTTATTCTGCCAAAAACTATGACACTTTTGACATCCAGTCCTTTTTTGACTTTTGATTGAACACCTTTATCGTGAGTGCAAAATGAAACCTTATCGCAATTTTTTATGGAATCTATTTTATGTCCCTCTTTTGCACCGTGAAAATAAATTTTATTTTCATCTTCCGAATAATAAAAATTCATTGGTATTCCATACGGATAACCGTTATCGCCTAAAACCGAAAGCACCCCTCTGACTTCGTTTTTCAAAATCAAAATACATTCTTCTTGCGATAACTGTTGTTTTATTCTTCTCATTGGTCTGAACATTTTAAAATTTCCTTTTTCTAATCCTTTTTACAATTCAAGTTGTGTATGAGCCGATGTCAGAATTAAGTCAAGTTAAATTTGTAAATACACGTATTCACTACAGGATTTAAAACTGTATATTATATTTTTTTTAAATACATTCCTGTTTTACTTTTTGGATAGTTGCATATATCTTTAACATATCCTTCAAAAACAATCTCTCCGCCTGCTTCACCACCATCAGGCCCCATATCAATTATATAGTCGGCATTTGAAATAACGTCTAAATCGTGTTCAATAACGATTACTGTTGCATTGTTATCAATTAATCTTTGGAACACTTGCAATAATGTCTGAACATCAAGAGGATGTAAGCCTATTGTCGGTTCATCAAAAACAAACACAGTATCCTCTTGTTTTCTGCCCATTTCAGAGGCAAGTTTTAATCTTTGTGCTTCACCACCCGAAAGATTTGGGGTTGCCTCGCCTAAAGTTAAATAACCAAGCCCTAAATCCTTTAAGGTTTGTAATTTGTTTTTTATAATGCTCAAATCTTTGCACGCAACAAGTGCTTGATTTATGTCCATTGCCATAAGTTGAGGCAGTGTGTAAATTTCTTTTTCCTTATTTGTATATTTTATCTTATCAGCAATTTTAGAATATCTTGAACCGTAACACTCTGAACAAGGAATTTCAACATCAGGCAAAAACTGAACATCCAAACTTATTGTGCCTGTTCCGTCACAAATGGGGCATCTTAAACTTCCAGTATTATATGAAAAATCACCCGCTTTATAACCTAAATCTTTAGCATCTTTTGTTTTAGCAAAAACTTTTCTTAGTTCATCATGAATATTAGCGTATGTAGCAACTGTTGAACGTACATTTATACCGATAGGAGTAGCATCAATTAGTTTAATTTGTTTTATTCCGTCTGCTTGTATGTTTTTTATATGTTCAGGCAATTTAATTCCATTCAATTTATTTTGAAGTGCAGGAATAAGACTTTCTAAGATAAGTGTTGTTTTGCCAGAGCCAGAAACCCCAGTTACAACAGACAACCTGCCTTTAGGAAATTTAACTTTCAGAGGTTTAACAGTGTGGATTAAATTTGTTTCAAGCGTTATTTCCCCTTTTTCAAAAATATCTTCTTTTAATTCAGGGCGAATTCTTGTTTTAATTTTTCCTGATAAAAACATTCCTATTTTAGAATTGGGATTTTTAATTGTATTTTCTATAGTTCCCTCGTTTATTATTTGCCCCCCATTTACCCCTGATTCGGGCCCTAATTCAATTATCCAATCAGATTCGGATAAAATTTGTGTATCGTGGTCAACTAAAATAACCGAATTACCGTCTTTAATCAAATCGTGCATAACGTCATTCAGCCCCTTGATATTTGCAGGGTGTAAGCCGATTGACGGTTCATCAAGAACATACATTACCCCTGTTGTTCTGTTTCTTACGGCTCGTGCTAATTGCATTCTTTGTCTTTCGCCGGTTGATAGAGTTGAAGAGGCTCTATCCAATGATAAATACCCCAAACCCAAATCCATAAGTCTTTTTGCGGTTACAAGAAAAGCTTCGCAAATAGATTCTGCCATAGGCTGCATTTCTTTTGGCAAAGAATTAGGCACGTTTTTTACCCAAATAATAAGATCTGACAAAGACATTTTACATACTTCATCCAAATGTTTTCCACATAATTTTGGTGCTCTTGCTTTTTCAGATAGTCTTGTACCATGACATTCGGGGCAAACATCTTCTTTAAGGAATTTTTCAACCCTTTTCATTCCTTTTTCGTCTTTAACTTTTGAAAGAGCGTTTTCAACTGTATAAACAGCATTAAAATAGGTAAAATCCATTTCACCTGATTGCCCTGTTTTCATTTGATAAACCATGTGATGCTTTTTAGGCTCACCGTAAAAAACGATATCCCGTTCCTTTTTGGTTAATTGATTAAAAGGAACATCGGTTCTTACGCCCATATCTCTTGCAATATCTTTCATCAAAGACCACATTAATGTCTGCCAAGGTAAAACTGCACCCTCATTAATTGATAAAGTTTCATCAGGAACTAAAGAAGCTAAATCAACTGTTCTAACCGTTCCGACGCCATCGCATTTCGGACATGCACCTTGAGAATTAAACGCAAGTTCTTCGGCTGAGGGCGGGATTACAACTTCACCGCAGACGGGACAAATTATTTCTTTTTCCGCCGCAACATTAAGTGTCGGCTCAACATAATGACCTTTCGGGCATTTATGACTCGCTAGTCTTGAAAACATTAACCTTAAACTGTTTAAAAGTTCTGTTCCGGTTCCGAATGTTGAACGAATCCCGGGAAGTGCGGGACGTTGATGTAGTGCAAGAGAAGCCGGTACATATAAGATTTCATCAACAGCAGCCCTACTTGCACCTGTCATTCTTCTTCTTGTGTAAGTTGAAAGTGATTCTAAATATCTTCTTGAACCTTCAGCATAAAGTACACCCAGTGCAAGAGAAGATTTGCCCGAGCCCGAAACCCCTGCAATACCGACAATTTTATTCAAAGGAACTTCAACATTTATATTTTTCAGATTATGAACTTTCGCCCCTTTTACTATTATTTTATTTGGTTTTGATTCTTCACAAACAGTCATTTAAACCTCTTAATTTATATCTGATAAGCATTCTTCACATTCAGGACAAATGTTTTCTTCTCTCATAAACTCTTTTGCCCAATCTCCTAACATAGATAAAGCAGGAATGACTTTTTTACCTTTTTGAGTCATTGTATAATCAACATGCGGAGGAACTTCATTATATTGATGTCTTATAACTATTCCGTCACGTTCAAGTTCTTTTAATGACTGTGAAAGCATTATATTTGTTACATTTCCGAGTTTCTTTTTTATTTGCCCAAATCTTACCGTACCGCCACTTTCTAAAATACATAGAATAGGTAACTTCCATTTTCCGCCCAAAACCCTTATTAAATACTTAACAGGGCATAACAAATTTTGTAAATTTTCTTTTTTAGGTCTTGGCATAGAAACTCCTTTATTATCCAATAGTATGTTTTATAATACTATGTATGAACAATCATACTACTTGAATATTACATATCTGTTTAGGATAATAATACAGTAGAAAATAAATGTAAATGGAAAAAGAATTATTCACTCAAATAATAAAAAATATTCCAAGTGTTGATTACGGGTTAAATGGTTTAGAAGTACATAGGTCGCATACAAAAGAGGGCACTATGTATTTTGTAACTGCTCACGAAGAAGTTGAATTTTCTGTTCACTCTCATGCTGAACAATGGACTATTGTTATATCAGGTGAATGTACATATACCGCAAACGGTGAAACTAAAATTTATAAAAAAGGAGATACTTATACAATACCTGCAAATATACCTCACCAAATAACATTACATAAAGGATATAGTGAAGTTGATTATGTAAACAACCCGCTTGACGGCGAGGAGTAAAGGGGTAAATTAATAGATAAATTTCACAATGCAATATTAGGAAAAAGGAGAGAATAAAATGTCAAACAAAGAAAAAACAATTGACGCATTGCAATTTTTTGTAACAGAATTGAGTTCACAAGCATTGAGCCATGAAATTCACGGAAGAATTTTTAATTCTCAAGGATTTACTAAATTAGGTCAAAAATATTTAGATCACGCAGTTGAAGAAAGAGAATGGGTTTCAAAATTCATAGACCGTATTCTTGATTTAGATGGTTGTCCTAAACACGAAGTTCCTCACACTTTACCTGTTTACGGTGATATTCATGAATACTTGAAAACTGATAATAAGGTATCAGAAGACGGTTTAAAACTTCTTGATTCTCATATTGACTGTGAAACACTTGATTACAAAACCTTTGACTTATTCAAAGAATATTATATTGATGAAGAAGACGATATGGCTTGGACATCTCAACAACTTGAATTAATTGAAAGATTTGGAATTAATAATTATTTGTTAGGTCAAATGTAATAAGTATTGTCTAAAGGTTGAGTACATAGCACTCAACCTTAAAATTTTAAGGAGGTTAAAAATATGAGTATTTATGATTACACATTACCAAAACCAAATGGCGAAGAATTAAAACTTTCTGATTTAAAAGGCAAAGTATTGCTTATCGTAAACACTGCAACAGGTTGCGGATTTACTCCTCAATACGAAGCAATAGAATCACTTTATGAAAAATATCACGATAAAGGTTTAGAAGTTTTGGATATTCCTTGTAATCAATTCGGAAGTCAAACACCAGGGACTGATGATGAAATACATGAATTTTGCCAAATTCACTTTAATACAAAGTTCCCTCAAATGAAAAAATCTGATGTTAACGGAGAAAACGAACTTCCTCTTTATACATATCTTAAATCTCAGAAAGGTTTTGAGGGTTTTAGCGAACATAAATATCTCAAAGCAATGGAAGATATGCTTTCTAAAACTGATAAAGACTGGGTAAGTAAACCTGATATAAAGTGGAATTTTACAAAATTTGTTGTGGATAGAAATGGTAATGTCACAGCAAGATTAGAGCCTATGGCAGAGTTAGATGAAATGGAAGCTAAAATTAAAGAAGTTTTGTAGAGAGTTAAAAATAGGTTCAGGTAAAATTAAAATGGGTAATTATGCAAAAAATAAATGTAATTGAATATTTACCAAAAATTATGACAGAACTTGAAAAAGGAATTTTGGTAAACACAAAAAACGGTAATAAGTTAAACACAATGACTATTGCTTGGGGACAAATCGGTATTGAGTGGAATAAGTTTGTGTTTACAACTTATATCAGACACACAAGATTTACCCACGAACAAATCGAGGCTTCAAAAGAATTTACTGTTTCGATTCCAATGAAAAGAACACCACAAATAGCAAAAGCTATGGGCTTTTGCGGGTATAGAAACGGAAAAAATATTGATAAATTCGAAGAATGCGACTTAACAGCAGTTAAAGGTGTTGAAGTTAATTCCCCTGCAATTAAAGAAATTCCTTTGACATTGGAGTGCAAAGTAATTTACAAGCAAGAACAAGAACACAATAATATCCCAAATGAATTGTATGAGAAATTCTATAAAAATACACCATCATCAGACGGAACTAAAACAAATAACGATTATCATACGGTTTATTATGGCGAAATAGTTAATGCTTATATAGTTGAATAAAAAGGAGAAAAGATGATTAAAGTTATTCCATTAAAGTATTATGACGGCGGATTTATGACACAGGCATTTGCCTTTGGCGGTTCAAGAGATAAAGAAAAATGTGAAGATGTAAAATACGGTTCATCTTTGCAAAACTTTCTAATTGATGACGGAAGCGAAGTTATTTTATCTGATACAGGTATGCCAAATGAATCGCCTGATATGGGTTCAAATCCTAATATGCCTTTATCAATGGGTAAGAAAATTGCAACATTTAAAGAAGCATTTGAGGCAACAGGTTACAAATTTGAAGATGTTACAAAAATTGTTGTAACGCATAAACACCCTGACCACACAGGGGAACTCAGAATGTTTCCTAACGCTAAAATTTATATCTCTGAAAGAGAAGCAGACGATATGAAACTTACAGGGGATAATGTTGTTAGAGTAAAGTTCACAGACGGAGCATATAAAAACTTCCCTGAATCTCAAAAAATAACAGATTCTCTTGTTATGATAAGAGCAGAAGGACACACAAAAGGTAATTCTATTTCAATATTGGAAGATAAAGATAATGATTGTTATTATATGTTTCAAGGCGATGTAACATATTGTGATGCAGCACTTTTAGCAAATGAACTATCTATTGCAAATGAAGATAAAGAAAAAGCAAGAGAAACATTGGATAGAGTTCGTGAATTTATTAAGACTAACAAAACGATTTACTGTTCAACTCATTGCCCTGAGGGTTATTTGAATATTGAACAACATAAAATTATGGAATTTTAATTATTTTTAATTCAAAGATAAAAGCCGTTAAATTGAACTGAAACCCTAAAACTAGACAAGATAAAAAACCTAGTTTTAGGGTTTTAATATATAAGGAGGTAAAAATGAAAAGAAAACCTTATACAGTTCAAGAAAAAGAAGAATTGTTAAAATCAGAAGCAATAGAAAAAAT
>JAFVDH010000054.1 GCA_017478515.1 bacterium | reverse complement strand
TGGGGCGAGTAATGGGATTCGAACCCATGCATATCGGAACCACAATCCGAGGTCTTAACCGCTTGACGATACTCGCCATTAACATTTTTATAAATTTACATCTTATATACAGTGTCGTCTCTGATATGATTAATACTATTAAAAAACATTCAATATGTCAATATTCTTTTTTTATACATTTATGTTTTTATATTAGTTTTTTAATAAATTTTCTTTTATTAAAATAAAATTCTAAAAAATTTTCGCAAAATTTTTGTGTTTGGCGTACAATTAAATAGTATTTATACACATGTATTTTAGAAGGCTGGATATAACAAAACAAAATAAGGAGGTTTATTTATGCCAGGAAAGACAATAACAGTTGACGGTAACTACGCTGCAGCACACGTTGCGTATGCTTTGAGCGAAGTATCGGCAATTTACCCTATTACTCCTTCATCTACAATGGGTGAATGGATTGATGAATGGGCATCACAACACAAAAAAAATATTTGGGGTAAAGAAGTAAAAGTTGCAGAAATGCAATCAGAAGCAGGTGCAGCAGGTGCTGTTCATGGTTCTCTTGCAGCAGGTGCTTTAACTTCTACTTACACGGCATCACAAGGTTTATTATTAATGATTCCTGTTATGCACAAAGTGGCAGGGGAAATGATTCCTCACGTAATTCACGTTTCTGCTCGTGCTTTGGCTGCTCAATCATTAGCAATCTTTGGTGATCATACTGACGTTATGGGTTGCAGAAATACAGGTTATGCTATGCTTGCCGCTAACAGTGTTCAAGAAGAAATGGATTTAGCTCTTGTAGCTCACTTATCTACTTACAAAGCTAAAGTTCCGTTCTTACAATTCTTTGATGGTTTCAGAACATCTCACGAAGTTCATAAAATTGAAGAAATTTCTTATGAAGATATTGCTTCACTTGTTGAACCTCAATATATTGAAGAATTCAGACAAAGAGCATTAAGACCTGAAGCTCCAAAATGTAAAGTTGGTGCTCAAAACACAGATGTATATTTCCAAGGTCGTGAAACAGTAAACAAATACTATGATGCAGTACCTGATATTGTTCAAGAATATATGGACAAAGTAGCAAAAGTTACAGGTCGTCAATATCATCCGTTTGATTATGTTGGTGCTCCTGATGCTACTGATGTAATCGTTGCTATCGGTTCAGGTTGTGAAACTATTGAAGAAACAATCGAATACTTAAATGCTAACAGAGGTACTAAATACGGTTTAGTTAAAGTTAGATTATACAGACCGTTTGATGTAAAACGTTTCAACGATGCTCTTCCTGCATCTGTTAAACGTGTTACTGTTTTAGACAGAACAAAAGAACCTGGTTCAATCGGTGAACCTTTATACTTGGATGTTGTTGCAGCTATTGAAAATAAAGACGTTAGAGTAATCGGCGGAAGATATGGTTTATCTTCTAAAGAATTTACACCATCAATGGTATTAGCTATCTACAAACATGCTGAAAATAACGGTTTCCATGGATTTACAGTTGGTATTGAAGATGATGTAACAAATAAATCTTTAAAAATTGAAGAACACATCGTTACAGAACCTGAAGGTACTACAAATTGTATGTTCTGGGGTTTAGGTTCAGACGGTACAGTTGGTGCTAACAAAAACTCAATTAAAATTATCGGTCAATACACTGACAAAGATGCTCAAGCATACTTTGCTTATGACTCTAAAAAATCATTCGGTGTTACTGTTTCTCACTTGAGATTTGGTGATAAACCGATTAAGTCTACATACCTAATTACAGCACCTGACTTTGTATCATGTTCAGCACATGCTTACATCGGCAGATATGATTTGTTAAAAGGTATTAAAGAGGGTGGTACTTTCTTGTTAAATTCTCCATACACAAAAGAAGAAGCTTTTGCTCACTTAACAAGAGATATGCAAGAAACTATCATCAATAAGAAAATCAAATTCTACAATGTTGACGCTGAAAAATTAATCAAGGAACAACCTGGTTTAAGAGGTAAAGGTGCAAATACAGTAATGATGGTTGCATACTTCAAAGTTTCAGGAATTATTCCGTTTGAACAAGCTCTTGAAGGTATGAAAGAAATGACTAAGAAAACATTCAAGAAAAAAGGCGACGATGTTGTAAATATGAATTTGGCATTGATTGATGCCGCAGTTAATGCAACAGAAGAAGTTGTAATTCCATCTTCATTAGACGGCGTTGCTCATGCGGAAGAAGTTAAATTAATTTCTGATGATGCTGATGATTTTGCTAAGAAAATTATCGAACCGTCAATGAGACAAAAAGGTGACGATATTCCTGTTTCAGCAATGAGTATTGATGGTGTAATTCCTACAGGTACAGCTTGTCTTGAAAAACGTGGTATCGCACCAAGAGTTCCTCACTGGAATTCAGATGCTTGTATTCAATGCGGTATCTGTGCATCTGCATGTCCTCATGCTGCAATCAGAACAAAATTATTTGAAGCAGACTCTTTGAAAGATGCTCCTGATTCATTTAATACTGTTGATGCAAAACCTGCATTAAACGGAGAAAAATTCAAACTTCAAGTATACTGCAAGGATTGTACAGGCTGCGGAGTTTGCTTAGACCAATGTCCTGTAACACAAAGAAAACCTGAAGCGCCTGCATTATCTTGGTCAACAATTGAAGTTGAAGATGCAGCAGGCGAAGAAGCTAATGAAAAATTCTTTGATGCAGCTCCTGATAACGTAATGGGTAAAAATACAACAAAAACTATTAAAGGTGCAATGTTAAGAAAACCATTATTTGAATTCTCAGGTGCTTGTGCAGGTTGTGGTGAAACACCTTATGTTAAATTAGTTTCTCAATTGTTTGGTGAAAACGCAATTGTAGCTAACGCAACAGGTTGTTCATCAATATATTCGGGAACATTCCCAACAATTCCATACACAACAACTAAAGATGGCAGAGGCCCTGCTTGGGCAAATTCATTGTTTGAAGATAATGCTGAATTTGGTTTTGGTATGAGATTGGCAGTTGATGCTAACAGAAGTACTTTGAAAACTTACGTTGAAAAAGTTCTTGCAAAAGAAGATGCTCCTGCTGATTTGAAAGAGGCATTGGAAAATGCTATGGCTCACTGGGATAACTCAAAAACAGAAGAAGCTGCAGCAGCTCAATGTAAAGCAAAAGAAGTAATTGAAAAATACGCTGAAGAATGCGGATGCGATACTATCAAGAAAATAAAAGAACTTGAAGATTACTTTACAGATAAATCAGTATGGATTATCGGTGGAGACGGATGGGCAAACGATATCGGATATGGCGGTATTGACCATGTACTTGCACAAAACAAAAACGTAAATATATTGGTACTTGATACAGAAGTTTATTCAAATACAGGCGGACAAGCTTCTAAGTCAACACCAACAGGTGCAGTAGCAAAATTCGCAACAGGTGGTAAACCAACATATAAGAAAAACATGGGCTTAATGAGTATGTCTTATGGCTATGTATATGTTGCATCAGTTTCATTGGGTGCAGACAGAAACCAAACTCTAAAAGCATTCCAAGAAGCTGAAAGCTATAACGGCCCATCAATAATCTTTGCGTACGCTCCATGTATTGCTCACGGTATTGATATGAGTAAAACTCAAACTGAACAAAAACGTGCGGTTGAAGCAGGATACTTCCCGCTATACAGATACAATCCAACAGCAGAAAAACCGTTTACATGGGATGCTAAAGAACCTACAGCAGAATATCAAGACTTTATTAAGTCTGAGGGACGTTATAAATCATTGTTAAAAACAAATCCTGATGCTGCTGAAGAACTTTACAAACAAGCAGAAGAAGATGCTAAAAACCGTATGACACAATACAAAGCAATCGGTGAAATATTATAATAGCAGTATTATAAAAATACAAGCTGTTAAAATATAAAATAAAGCGGGGCGGTTTAAAAACCGCCCCGCTTTACTGAAAAAGTGGTCTGAAAATTTTTTCAGACCACTTTTTATTATCTAAATAAAACTAAATCAAATATTTTTAATCAAAATTCTTGAATAAATTTTTACAATTAATTTACAGGAACATCAATTGCGTTTGTTAAAACAACGGTTAATATATCACCTTGATTAAAAGTTACATCCGCACCTTTTTTAAACAAATCTGCAATGCTGTCACCTATTAAATATGCTCCTCCTCCAATAGCACCTCCTAAGGCACAAAATGGTGTTGTTACAAATTTAACTGCCGTAGGTACATTTGCATCAAGTGCAAAATCTACAGAATTTGTTGTTATATCTTTTGTTTTATCCCAGTTGTCCTGTAATGCTTCTCCGTATCCCATTTTTTCGTATAATCCGCCGTCATAAGTGGTTTTCATTGTTGCGTAAACGGCCATATCTAAAGGCATTTGTCTGCCTCTAGGTGTTACGATATGGTCGAAATCTAAGTACAATACTGCTCCTCGGGACAATCTTCTTGCAGGGGTGATTTTTGAAATACTTCCTCTGATTAATGACCCTGCAGGTAGAATTACGTTTGTTTGTGTCTTTTCGTCATTTAACAGTATTGCCGAAAAATAATCGTCTACCTGACTTGTTCTGGTACTTACAGGTTCTTGTAATTGTATTTGGAATTTTGTGCCTCTTGGAATTCGTTTTGTTTCAGCTTTTGATTTATATACCGTATCTGCTTGTACCGATATTGCTGATACTAAAAAAAATAATCCTGTTAATATCGTTAATAACTTTGTTTTCATTGCTTTTCCTCCGTATTCAATTCTAGTATCAAAATTTTAAAAATCAAAATTGTAAACAAATATTAAGAAACATGCAGCAAAAAAGGCAATTTTTTTTACAAAATTTACTTTATATAAGAGTAAGAGATAAGAGAGGATTTCAAGATGAAAGAACAAGAATTAAACACTATAATGTCAGTTGTAACAGACCCAATCAACAATGTTTATAGAGCTGATTCTTTTGCTAAACAAGAAGAAATCCGTAGAATGTGCAGAATTTTTGAAATCTCTAATTCTCAACACAACAAACACAAAATGTTAGCTATTAAAAATATGGCAACTTTCAAATTAGTTTTAAGCAACAATTAATTCTAAGCTAATTTAAAAAAGATTTAAAAAACAAATTTATACTCTCTCTCTCTATTTTAAAGTTTTTGGTCAAACTCTCTCGGTTTGACCCTTTTTTTTGCTTTTTTTTGATATAGAATAAAATTATTAAGGGGAAAGTTTACAATGCTTGCTGATTACCATTTACACACACATAACAGTGATGATTCTAAAATAGAGATGCACGAATATGCTGAAAAAGCATTAGAACTTGAGTTTGATGAATTATGCTATACCGACCACAAAGATTTTGATGTTACAGGTTTGGGAGGGATTAATGCTGAAAAGTACTTGTCAGAATACAGAGATGTCTTGGAAAAATTTGATGGAAAGTTAAGCATTAAATTGGGGGCTGAATTCGGTATGCAGATTTTTAATACCGATAAATTTGAAAAATTATTCAGCTCTTTGCCGTTAGATTTTGTTATTCTTTCTTTTCACACTGTTGACGGTAAAATGCTTTGGAATAAAGACTTTTTTGACGGCAGAACTCAGCAGGAATATAATGAACGATATTATCAAGAAATTATCGATGTAACTAAGGTTTATAAAAATTACTCTGTATTAGGACATTTAGATTTAATTCGAAGATACGATACATCTTATTATCCTTTTGAAAAAGTTAAATCGTTTATTGCCGAAATTTTAAAACAAATTATAAATGACGGAAAAGGTTTGGAAGTTAATACATCTTGTTTCAGATATAAAATCCCTGATTTAACGCCATCGGTTGATATTTTGAATTTGTATAAAGATCTTGGCGGCGAAATTCTTACCATTGGAAGTGATTCTCATAGTACGGCACATTTCGGCTTTAAAATTGCTGAAGTTCAAAAACAATTAAAAGAACTTGGTTTTAAACATTTTTATACTTTTGATAAAATGATACCTTTAGAACATAATTTGGTTTAGTTTACTATTTGTATGCTACTTTTTTTAATATCAAAGCAGCAGGAAGTATTATAATTATTGCAATAGCATAAATTTTATATGCACTCATAAATGCACTAAGAGTCGATTGTTGTAGGAGTAAGTTTTGTAATTGTGCACCAGCTTTAAGTTGTGCTGTTACAATGTCATTTCCCATCTGCATGAAATTTGCAGTTAACATATTAAATTTGTCTAGAAAAGCAGAATTAAGCATGGTCATATTATCAACGAGGTAGTTTTGATGAATTTGAGAATATCGTGATACCAAAAAGCCTACAGACGAAGTACCAACAGCACTTCCCACATTTTTTACAAGATTTTGTAAACTCGAAGCATTTGTCATTTCTTGTTTTAAAACATTAGAATATAATAATGTTGTAGTTGGAACAATAGCAAATGTCATTCCAAAACCAACAATAATATTTGGTAATATAACATTTGTAATTGCAATATTGAGATTTAAAGATGAAAACATTAAACATCCTATTGAAATTATAAGAATTCCTGCCATAGATTGCTTTCTCAAATCTACTTTTGTTGCTAAAATTCCTGTTGTAATAATACCCAAAAATGAACCTACGCCCATTGGACCTGCTGCAAGTCCGCTTAAATATGCATCATATCCTAATAAACTTTGCAAAAACATAGGTAATATTGCAATTGAACCATAACATATTCCAAATACAACAGTTAAAATTCCTGTACCAAAGGTATAATTCCAATTTTTAAATATTTTTAAATCTAACAAAGGATTTTTTGTTTTTAATTCCCACCAAATTAATAAAACAAAAGAAATTAGAGACGTAATTCCAAGTTTTTGTATGTATGCAGAGTCAAACCAACCATTTTTTTGTCCATTATCAACCATTACTTGAAAACTTGCAATCCAAACTATTAAAAGTAAAAGTCCTATGTAATCAATTTTATGCAACCCAACAATTTCAATATATGGAGGGTCTTCAATATATAACATAACCATAATAAAAGCTGCAATACAAAAAGGTAAACTTATAAAAAATACCCAATTCCATGAATAATTTGTAGTAAGCCAGCCACCTATTATAGGACCAAGAATTGGTGCAACTGTTACTCCAAAACCGAATATAGCATTTGCCTTTCCATGTTCACTTTTTGGATAACTTTCAAGTAAAATTGCTTGCGAAAGCGGTAATAGACAACCACCGCCCAAACCTTGAAAAATTCTTCCAATCAGCATTATTTCAAAATTTGGTGCTATTCCACATATAAATGCTGATGTACCAAAAAGTGCTATACAAAATAATAAAAACTTTTTTCTACCTATTACACTACAACACCAATCAGTTGTTGGTAGTAAAATACTGCTTGCTATTAAGAATAGTGTTACTATCCAAAGACTTTCATCGTTTGAAATTGAAAAACTTCCGGCAATAGTTTTTAATGCGACATTTGCAATAGACGTATTCAAAACTTCAACAAAAGTTGCTAACATAACAGCAACTGTAATCAAAGTTAAACTCGCTTTTGGTTTCCATTCTACTTGAATATTTTGAACTGACATTATTCTAAAATCCTATATATTGTATTTACAATATATAATAAAGACAATATTATGTAAAGAAAATATTTATGATAATATTATTTTGAAAGGGGTAATTATGGCTCAAAACAATGGAGATTTATTTTCAAATATTGGTCAAACATCAAAAATCTTAAAAATTTTTACAATTAGATTCTTTAATGAACATAAAAATACTAATATTTCTTTTAATGAATTTGATATAATACATTCTTTAAAAAACAATCCGAATATACATCAAAGAGGTCTGGCAAAAATTCTGTTTAGAGGTACGGCTAATTTGAGCAAGGATTTGAATTCCTTAGAGAAAAAGAACTTAATTAAAAGAGTTGTTGATGTAAAAAATAACAGAATGGTAAAACGTATTCAATTAACTGATTTAGGTAATAAATTATACGATAATATAGGCAAAATATTTGAAACGTACGCAAAAAGCCTTGAAAATCTTTATACGGAAGAAGAATATAAATTATTTAACTCTTATTTAGAGAGATTAAAAAATAAATTAACTGAATCAGTTGATATTGTCTTTGAATAATTTATTTTTTTCTTTTAAATTAGTTATTTTTTTGTAAGATATTTCAATTTTATCCTGTAAAGTTTTATCATTTAAGGCTTTTTTATAAATATTTTCTATCATAGTTATTATTTCATCATTCGCATCTCGGTAAATAAACATGTTTAGGCCTGCATTTATTCCCATTAAACATGCTTTTTCAAAACCGTAATTCTCACTTATAGCTTTCATAAACATATCATCCGAGATTAGAACGCCATTATAATTTAAATTATTTCTTATATAATCAATACAGTTTTTATTTAAACTTGTCGGTGTTTCTTTTCCGAAACATTCTGCCTGCAAATGGGCAACCATTATCATTTCTATATCTTCTTTTTCAATTAACTTTTTAAAAGGCTTAATATGAATATTTTCCATTTCTTCAAGAGTTTGATTTAAAACAGGTAATTCTAAATGACTGTCTTTTTCTGTATCTCCGTGGCCCGGAAAATGTTTTATGCATGGGATTATTCCGTTTTTTCTGTATGTCTTAATGACAATTTTTGCACCTTTTACTACTTCCTCAGGATTGTCGGAAAATGCTCGTTCTCCAATAATGGGATTATTCGGATTTGAATTCACATCTGTGCATGGAGCAAAATTTAGGTTTATACCATAATCTTTTAATTCTTTTGCTATATTTTCTGTTTGTTCCTCAAGATAAGTCATGCCGTTTTCAAATGCGTATTTTGCACTCAAATACTTTTTACCGTTATGAATGTTTTCAGTTCTCTCTACACGGCCTCCCTCCTGGTCTATTGATAAAAATGGAGGGATTTTTGAATGCTTTTTTAAATCTTTTGTCAAAAATTTAAACCTTTGGATTGATATGATATCTTTTGTGAAAAAAATTACCCCTGAAAGCCCATGCTCAAGAGCTTTATAAGTGTTTTTATCATCCACTCCCAATATAAACATTTGGTATAATTTACTTTTTAAATCCATGATAATATCATACATTTGTATGAGACCTATTTGCAAGGTTTTATTATAAAATATAAATACTAAATAGGGAGTAGGTAAGTAATGAAAAAAGCATTATTAATTATAATATTAGGAATTTTTGTCCTTATGGCGTTTGGCATTGATGCTTATGCTGCTAAAAAAGCCGCTAAAAGTAAAATTCCTGCCGAAGACATTCAGGCTATGTCGGATACTATTGATAACTTAACACGAAAAGTCTACGGTAATGCTTTATTATCTCCTGATGATAACAGAGATTTGATTAATGTAAAAATAAAACTGGATAATCAAATGCTTGTTGCTCCTGATATCGTGCTTGCACCTTTGTATTATAAGGCAGGTTGTATTTATAAGCTAAGAGAAATGAATACTGAAGCTATTGAATGTTTCCAAACAATTTTAGAAAACTTTGCTGATACTGCACTTGCACCTAAAGCAAGAGCAAATTTGAAAGCGATGGGCGTTGAAGTTGCTGAAGTTGAAGATAAAACTGATGAAGAGGAAGAAGACGAATAGGATTAAAATGGATAAAAAAATAAATATTTAAAGAAAATGTATAATTTTCAACAAAGAAGAGAGAGAAAAATTTAAAATTTAATGTTAATGTTAAAATTATTTCCAAGGCGGATTTTTTACAAAAATCCGCCTTTTATTTTTATATTCTGTTAGTTCGTTTCAAATAGTCTTCAATATATCCTGTATTAAAGTTTCCGCTTTTAAATACTTCATCTTCAACTATTTCAAGATGGAATGGAATAGTTGTTTCTATACCCGTTATAACGTATTCTTTTAAAGCTTGATACATTCTTCTTCTGGCTTCGTTTCTTGTTTGTCCCCAACAAATTAATTTACCTATCAAAGAATCGTAGTATGGCGGAATTTTGTATCCCGGATATACATGAGAATCAACTCTTATTCCAAAGCCTCCCGGAGCAGCGTAGCCCTCTATTTTTCCGGGGCATGGGATAAAGTTTTTGTCGGGATTTTCTGCATTTATTCTGCATTCTATGGCATGACCCTCAAGTTTTATATCTTTTTGTGTATATTCAAGCTCTTCTCCTGCGGCAACTCTTATTTGCTGTCTTACAAGGTCAATTCTTGAAATCATTTCTGTTACGCAGTGTTCTACTTGAATTCTGGTATTCATTTCCATGAAGTACCATTTACCGTCTTTATCCAATAAGAATTCGCATGTTCCGACACCCTCATAATTAATTGCTTTTGCTGCTCTTACTGCTGCTTCGCCCATTGCTTTTCTGGTTTTTTCGTCAATAACAAAAGATGGTGCTTCTTCTATTAATTTTTGGTGTCTTCTTTGAATTGAGCAGTCTCTTTCTCCTATATGAACTACATTTCCGTATTTATCGCTTATTATTTGTACTTCAATGTGTCTTGGGTTTTCTAAGAATTTTTCTGCATACACATCAGGATTTCCGAAATAATTTTCAGCTTCTTGCTGGCAAATATTCATCAATTCAGGCAATTCTTCAGGCGTTCTTACTACTCTCATTGCTTTTCCGCCACCGCCTGCTGTTGCTTTTATTATTATCGGATATCCTACTTTATTTGCAAAGTCAAGACATTCCTTAATTGAACCGAGAATTTCCGTTCCCGGAGTTACGGGAACATTGTTTTCTATCATTGTTTTTCTTGCGTTTGATTTATCTCCCATCAATCTCATAGTATCTCCACTCGGGCCTATAAATTTGATGTTATGCTTATCGCAGATATCAACAAAGTCAGGGCGTTCTGACAAAAATCCATATCCTGGATGTATTGCATCTGCACCTGATACAACTGCTGCAGACATTATTGCTGGGATATTAAGATAGCTTTTTGCAGGTTCATTCGGTCCAATGCAATATGCATCGGTTGCCAATCTTACATGTAATGACTCGGCATCTGCTTCTGAATAGATTGCAACTGTTGGTATTCCCAACTCTCTGCACGCACGAATTACTCTAACCGCTATTTCTCCACGGTTTGCAACTAATACTTTTTTAAACATAATATTAAATACCTTTATTCAATATACATTAAAGTTTGACCATATTCTACGGGTTGACCGTCTTCAACGCATATTTCAACAACTTTTCCTGAAAAATCAGATTCAATTTCATTCATTAATTTCATTGCTTCAATTATGCAGACAACCTCACCTTGTGCTACAAGTCCGCCTACTTCTACGAACGGCGGTGCTCCTGCTGCAGGTGCTTTGTAGAATGTTCCTACCATTGGTGATTTAATAACTTTATTTGTCTTTCTTTCTTCTTTTTTCTCTTCAACCTTTTCTTCTTTTACTATTTGAGGTTGAATTTTTTGGATTGGCGGCATTACTTGTGTCATTTCACCGCTTTTTGCAGGTTCTTTCTTTAATGTTAACTTACTTTCGCCTTCTGTCACCGTAAGTTCTGTCAGCTGATGTTCGTCAACTAACTTTGCAAGTTTTTCTACATATTTAATATCCATAATTATAACCTTTCAAAATGAATACTAGCAACGGTCTAAGTATTCATTTGTTCTTGTATCAATTCTGATTCTGTCACCGTTTTGTACGAAGAAAGGTACGTTTACTACTGCACCTGTTTCTGTTGTTGCAGGTTTTGTTCCGCCTTGTGCTGTGTTGCCCTTTTCTGCCGGTGGTGTATCTACTACTTCTAATTCTACGTGTGATGGAATATCACAGCCTACTACTTTTGTATCGTGTAGTAATATTGATACATTCATATTTTCTTTTAAATATTTTATTCCGTCTCCGATTTGGTCTTGAGTCAATGTGATTTGCTCATAATTTTCCAAATCCATCATTACATAGCCTGTTCCTTCTTTATATAAATATTGCATATCTCTGCGTTCTAACATTGCTTTTGCTACTTTTTCACCGGCTCTGAATGTTTTTTCTACTACTCTGCCTGTTTCTACGTGTTTTAGGGTTGTTCTTACGAATGCTGCTCCTTTTCCAGGTTTTACGTGCAGAAAGTCTACCACTGTCCATAGTCCGTTATCAAGTTCCAGTGTTAAGCCTGTTTTTAAATCGTTTACAGATATCATAAAGTCTCCTTTTTATTCTTGCTTATTACATTTTTTATTTTATTCTATAGATTGATGGTATCATAAACATAATTTATTTCAAATTTATTTGAAATTATTATTTACTAAGTAAATCTTTTATATATTTTATGAATGCCGGTTGTTTAAAGCTGTTTTTTACTATATAGTCGGCTGCTCCAAGGGTTTTTGCTCTTTCTTTATATTCTTCTTCGTCATTTGATGACATGACAACCACAGGTATATTTGCTTTCATTTTATCTTTTTTAAGTTGTTCCAAAAATTCAAACCCATTTAATTCAGGCATTTCTATGTCTGTTATTATCGCATCGTAATGAGATTGTTTTAATTTTTTTAGTGCTTCTATCGGGTTAAACACCGTTTCTACGTTAAAACCTTCCATTGAAAGAATGTTTTTTGTCAATGTTCTGACTATCACGGAATCATCTACTACCAATATTTTTTTATTTATTTTATTTTTGTTTGATTTATATTCAAGCATTTTTACTTTTTCTGCGGCAATGGTTTTGTTTGATAAAAACATTGAGTTTCTCATGATATCAGACACATTTAATATTAAGCATATTTCTCCGCTTGCAAGGGCAGTTACACCTGAGATATTTTTAACTTTTTGTATTGGTGGTGCAAGTTTTTTATTCAATACTTCTTCTGTTCCGACAAGTTCATCTGCTATTAAGCCGATTATTTTATTATCGGATTCTACAATCATTATTGTTTTTTTATTTGACAGTATTTCTTCTTTAGTTTCTATATCAAGAATTGTTGACAAATTGTATACTGAAATATTTTTTTCGTTGTACACAATTGTTGCCTGACCGTCGTTTATGAAGATTTCGTCAAGCGGTTTTGAAATAACTGTTACTATATTTGCCATAGGGATTGCGAACAGTTTTTTAGCTGATTTTATAACCAATGCGTTCATTGTTGACATTGTAAGAGGTAATTCAAGTCTTATGCAGCTTCCTCTGTTTATGTCAGTTATAAGCTTTATTTGACCGTTTAACTGCATCATTTTTGATTTTACAACATCCAATCCTATACCTCTGCCTGAGATATCCGTTACTTTGTCATCTGTTGTAAATCCCGGCCAAAATACCATATTGATGATTTCATCTTCCGTCATCTGGTTTAATTCGTCTTGTGTTACGAATTCTTTTATTATGGCTGTTTCTTTTATTTGCTCAATATTAAATCCTTGTCCGTCATCTATTACTTCAAGTATTATTTTATTATCAGAGTGGAGGGCATTTATGGTTATTTTACCTGTCGGATTTTTACCCAGTGCCATACGTTTTTCAGGTGATTCTATACCGTGGTCTATGGCGTTTCTGACTATGTGAATTAAAGGATTTTTTATTTCTTCTATTATATTTTTATCGGCATTTGTATCAGAGCCGTTTATTATAAGTTCTACTTTTTTGTTTCTTTCTTTTGCTATGTCTCTGACCATTCTGCCGAAGAAGTGAAATACTGTCGCAAACGGTAATACACGTATATTTTTTACCATCGAACTTAAATCTTCTATCAGATATGTTAATTTATCATCGTCGTCACGGTGCGTTCTTTGCAGTTGATTGATTTCATTAATCAGGTCGGCTAATCTTTTATAATTATCCATAAATGTATTTGAAGTTTGTTTTAAATACATTGTCAAATTTTCTGAGGATTGATTTGATATTTTTTTATCAAGGGTTTTTATTGTTGAAATATTATCCATCAAATCTTTTTGTAAATATTCCATTTCTTTAACGATATCGGAAAATTTAGTTAATTGTTTTGTCGTTTTTGTTTTTGTTGTAATAAGTTCTCCAAGCTGATTAATTAAAACATCCAGTTTATTTGAATCGACGTGTAGGGTTTTAATTTCATTTGTATTAAATATTTTTGAAAAATCGCTGTTAGTTTTTGTTTTAGCTGGAACGGCCTGAACTTGAGGCAGGTCAAGAATTGCATCGGCATCTGCAATATTTGTCATATCCAATAATTGCATCATGATTTCGAGCTGTTGGAATAACAGGTCAAAGTTTCCTGTATCGTTTCCGTTGTTAAGCAGTTCATCCAGATAATCTATTGCTCCGGATATAATCATTAGAGCTTGTTCATTCGGGCAAATACTTGTTTTCTCTGAGTATTTAAGTATTTTTACAATTTCTGATATCATTTTTGAGGCGTTTTCATTTTCGCAATTTTTTCCCAAGTGTTCAAAAAATTCTCTTATTTCGTAAATATCCGTGATATCTGTTTCTAATGACGGAATTTTTTCTTTTACTGTTGCAAAATTAATTGTTGTAACTGTGCTGTCGGTTTCTTCCTGAGGTTCTTTATCTCCGTCGAGATATTCTTCTTGTTCTTCTTGTTTTTTTTCTTCGGCTTTTTGTACGAATACGAATTCCTCATATTGCTGTGACGGTTTGCTTATTTTTTCAAAAGCGTATGAATAGTAGTCAACCACAGGTATATTATTTAATTCATACATTGATGACAGAACATTTATTACGTTTGCCATGTCATCCTGCATTTCAATAAGTTCAAGCGTTGTAAGATTGTATGATGCTTGTTTTACAAAATCTAATTTTAGTTTTGTATTTTCAATACTCATCTTTATTTCGAAAAATCCGATATCATTGAATAGGTCAAACATTCTGTTAACATAGTTTGACATTCTGTCAATCATTTCCGGTTCGCAATTTTCTTCAAGTTTCATCAGGCATATAAGCGTGTTAACTATTAGTGAGTTAAGCTTTTCAATGGAATTATGAAGAAGAGTTCTGTTATAATCCATTGTTTCTTTTGTTGCGTTTATATTTTGTTCTTCAACACTTTTTATATTGTCAAGAATGTTTATTTGTTCGTTAACTTCTGTCATATCGGCGATTTCTTGACCTGAGCTGATTGAATTTTTTATTATTTCGTCAATCATATCTACGGTTTTGTATAGAATATCGGATATTTTGGTATTTAAAATAAGTTTATTTTCTTGAGCTAAATCAAGAATATCTTCCATTTTGTGAGCAAGTGTTTGTATGGAATTAAAACCAATCATTCTTGCCGCACCCTTTAAGCTGTGTGCATTTCTGAACAAAAGAAGAATTAGTTCTTTATTTTTTGGATTTCTTTCCAAATCAAGCAGAGAGTTATTCATTTTAGAAATAATATCTTCTGCTTCGACTTGAAATATATTTAAAATTTCTGTTAATTCGTTATCTGAAAAGTCCATAATTAATTTGTTTATTCATCAAAAATATTTTCTTTTAAGTTTGTTGACATGTTATTTAGAGAATTTATTTCAACAACACTTTTATCGATAGTATCTAAAAATACATTAAGCCAGTTTGAAATTTCATTTAAAGATGAATGGATTTGAGATGAGTAGCTGCTTTGATTGTCTGCGTATGAATTAATTTGTTCTATCGGCTTAGAAATTTCGTTTACAAGCTGAGTCATTTCGTTAAGAGTGTTTACTGTATCTTTTGAAGATTTTAAAACTATATCAACTTCTTTGTTGCTTTCTTCAGTTGCTAAAACGGATGTGCTTGCAGAATTTTGAATATCAGTAAGCATATTAGTTATTTTATTTGTAGCTTCTTTTGATTCTTCCGATAATTTTCTGATTTCGCTTGCAACAATTGCGAAACCTTTTCCGTGTTCGCCTGCTCTTGCGGCTTCAACTGACGCATTAAGGGCAAGCATATTTGTTTGTTCGTTTATATCTTCAACAACTGATAAATTATTTTTAATTTGCTGTAATGTATTTGATAGGTCAAGCACCATTTCGGCAACTATCTGCATTTTTTGTTTTAAATTGAACATTTTATCCGAAGTTACTGACATTGATTCTTTTTCTTTATTTGAATATGCAAGTGTTGATTGGGCTTTATCGTTTAGAGATTTTAGAACCTCATGAGTTTTAGCCGAAATATTTTTCATATTTTCAACTGTTGCCGCATAATTTGTTGTTTCTGTTAAATGTTTGCTTGCGATATTTTTTTGGTTGTTTATAAGGTTTAATATTGAATTCGTTTTGTCGGAAGTCGAATTAATTTGTCTGTATATAATTGAAGAAATTGCTTTTTCAATCCATGTTTTGGTCATGTAATATTGGATTGCATAAAGAATTGTTAATACTGTTAACAGCATAAACAAGTTTATTAATGAGGCTTTTTCTAAATAAGCAAAAGCACAAACTATAGCCCCTGAGAAAAGGAAAAATAATGTATCAAATACTCCTTTTATATTTAATTTGTGTGTAAAATTTAATCTTAATTTATTTGGCATGAATTGCTCCTTTTATTAAAAATATTTTTATAATATAATTATTGTAATACAAATTTATTTTAAATAAAAGAAATTTAATATGGAACGTAAAATATTATTAATAGATAAAGACGAATTTTTTATAAATTTCATGCAGGACAGATTGCAGGTTGAGAAATTTGTCGTAGATGTTGCAAAAAATACGTCAGAAGCGTATTCAAAAATTTTATCGTTTTTACCGGATTTAATTATATCTGCTTATGATATTGAGGATATAGACGGATTTCAGTTCTGTAAAACGGTAAAAAGCCATAAAATCTTGAGCAGAATACCGTTTCTTGTGCTTGCTGACAAGGTGAAACCTGTCGATAAGTATTGGGCTGAAAAATGCGATGTTCAGGAGGTTTTACAAAAGGATACTCCGTATGAGGAAATTCGTGTTGTTATTGACGAATTGCTCAATGAGTACGAAATGGATGAAAATACAAAAGAACAAATAAAAAATCATCCGCTAATTCAAGACTCTGTTCAAAATCAGGCTATCAAGCTTATGAAAAGCGAAATTGAAAAATATACTTTTTTAAACGCTTTTAGAGATATGGTTAATGAATACCACACGGATGAAAAAGCCCTTATTCAAAATACTTTTGACTTATTATCAGTATTTTTGGAATACGATTTGGCAGGAATTTTCTTTAACCATGCCCAAGAGGCTGATAAGTATTTGCTGCATTTTGATATAAAAAATTGCTCTGTTTCAAGTTTTGTGCTTGAAAAAGTAAAAAGAGATTTTTTCGCTAAGATGCCTAATATGAAAGAATTTTCTATTACGAGTTTCGGGCATGATATCGTAAACGAAAATCATGAAAATCTTGATAAGAGAATAATTTCAGCTAATGAATTTCAATCTTCTTTAATACTTCCGTTTGAGTTTGAAGAAAAACTCATCGGCGGTGTATGTTTCTACTCTAAAAAAGAACAGAATTTTATGGACTTTATTTTCTATGACATAATGGTTCATGAATTGACATCTCTGTTTAAAACAAGTTATTTATTCTCAGGTATTGAGTTTTTATCTGTTACAGATGGTTTAACAGGGCTCTCTAATCGTCGACAATTTGACTATTCAATTAATAGAGAATTTAACAAATCCAGAAAATATCCGTCTGATTTATGTTTTGCAATTCTGGATATAGATCACTTTAAGAGCGTAAATGATAATTACGGACACCAATATGGAGATTACGTATTAAAAGAAGTTTCGTCAATTATTAAAAACAGTTTCAGACGTTCTGACATGATTTACAGATACGGCGGTGAAGAAATTGGTATTATAATGACTGAAACTACTATTCCGTCGGCCATGACTATGATGGAAAGATTAAGAAAAAAAATTGAAACTCATGAATTTTTCTTTAACGGCATTCAAATAAGTTTAACTGCAAGCATCGGTGTAAGTTCTAACATGGATAAACTGGAGGATGCACACCAGATGATTGAATGTGCCGATAAGGCTTTGTATAAGGCAAAAGAAACAGGCAGAAATCAGGTATTGACATATTCGGGAGAAGATAACTAATGGCAGGTTTAATGGATAATTCAAATAATAAGAATGACCTGTACATGGTATTTGATTGTGCAAATGTTAAATATGCGGTTAATATAGACAATGTTTTGGAGGTAATGAAACTTCCCGCTCTTGAATATCCGCAAAAATTGCCTAACAACGCTGTGGGGCTTTTACGTTATAACAATATTATGATTAATATCTTTGATGTCAGATTTTATTTTGACTCTGATATAAGTCAGTATGACGTTTATACAAAACTTATTATCCTAAAAACCGATGAATCAATTTTTGGTATTATTGCCCAAAATATTGATGATGTAATAAATATAAAAGAAGACTCTATTCAAAAATTACCGTTCAGCGAAGAAAAAAATCTTGTAGAGTCTCTATATAAAATTGATAACGAGTCAATAAATATTCTTGATGCCTACACGGTTGAAGATTTGTTGAAAAACAAAGTTAACAATAAAAAATTTGATGTCAAAACGCTGTTTCCTAACGACGAATACTCAGTTCAAAAATTTGAAGAAAGAACAGCATATTTAAAAGAAAAAAGCAATTCAACCGATATTCAAAATATTTTTACAAAAGAAAAATTCCTTTCATTTACTTTGAACGAAAGCAATTATTGTATGAATTTGAATTATGTAAAAGAAATAGCAAAAAATGCTAAAATTTCAACATTACCTTGTTCAGCTGATTTTGTGGACGGACTTATTACGTTAAGAGGTAAATTTTTTACCGTAATTAATTTAAAAAGTTTTCTGGGCTTGAAAAAGCAGGAATATAAAAGTAAAAAGAATATAATAATAATTAATTCCGAAGAACTTCAACTAGGGTTTATAGTTGATGAAATTTATGAAATTTTTGAATTAACCGAGGAAGAAATATTTAACGACCACTTCCTGAATGCCGCACCATTTATCTTTAACGAAATAGTTAAAAACGGAAAACTCTATACAATACTTGATATGCCGGATATTTTAAATAGTGACAAAATGGTTATTGATGATGAAAAAATCATGTTTTAACGTCTAATTATTCACGATATCCACTTTACAAAGAAAATTCATTGTGTGATAATATTTTCGGAAGGAAATCCGATGTCAGATACGTACGTTTATTCTATTACACAAGATAACCCTGAAACAATATACATTAATCTCACTAACAAATGTACGAATAATTGCGTTTTTTGTATAAGAAATTCTACTGACCCGATAAAAGGGAAAAATCTTTGGCTTGAAAACGAAGACGTAACTCTTGATAAGATTAAATCTCAATTGAAACATTTTTCTAATATTAAAGAAGCGGTTTTTTGCGGTTACGGCGAACCTACAGTAAAATTGGATTTATTAAAAGATGTATCAAAATATTTGAAATCTGAAAATGCAGGTATTAAAATAAGAATAAATACAAATGGACAAGGGAATTTGATTAATAATAAAAATATAATCCCTGAATTGAAAAATATTGTTGATGAAATATCAGTAAGCTTAAATGCCTCAAATAATAAGGATTATATGGAAATAAGCGGCTGTAAAAACGAAAAGGCTTACGAAAGTGTAAAAGATTTTATAAAACAAAGTGTAGAAAACGGATTTAATACAACGGCAACGGTTGTAACAGGATATAAAAATTACGAAGTTGACGTGAAAGCATGCGAACAAATAGCAAAACAAAGCGGTGCAGAATTCAGAGTTCGTGAATGGATTGATAAATATTAAAATATTGATAACAAGTACAAAGTACAAAAACTTATAAAAAAGGAAGGTAGGACAAAATGGCACAATTATTAGACAAAATTATGAAACCAAAATCAATTGCCGTAGTAGGTGCTTCAACAAAAGAACACACAATTGGTTCGGATATCATGAAAAGATTACAAGAATACAAATTTACAGGAAAAATCTATCCCGTAAATCCAAAAGGCGGTATGATTGAGGGTTTACAAGCATACACAACAGTAAACGAAATTCCCGGTGAAGTAGATTTGGCAATTATCGTTGTAAATTCAAAATTCGTTATGAGTACAATCGACCAATGTAACGAAAAAGGTATAAAAGGCTTATGTATCATTACCGCAGGTTTTAAAGAAACAGGTAAAGAAGGTGCAGAACTTGAAAAACAATTAGTAGAAAAATTAAACGAATACGGAATGAGATGCGTAGGCCCTAACTGCTTAGGTGTTGTAAATACAAACCCTGAAATCAGAATGGACGGATGTTTTGCGGAAAGCTTACCTGAAAGAGGAAATATCGGTTTCGTATCGCAATCAGGAGCTTTAGGCGGCGGTATCTTAAATATCTTAAAAGACTTGAACTTGGGCTTTGCTCAATTTATCTCAATCGGTAACCAAGCTGACGTAAACGCTGAAACAGCAATGGAATATTGGGAAAATGACGAAGATGTACAACAAATCTTGTTATACATGGAATCAATCGCAAATCCTGCAAACTTTAGAAGATTAGCAACAAAAATTTCTAAGAAAAAACCTATTTTAGCTCTAAAAGCTGGTCGTTCAGCAGCAGGTGCATCAGCAGCATCATCTCACACAGGTTCGCTTGCAGGTGCAGATAAAGCTGCAAATGCATTACTTGCTCAATCAGGCGTTATCAGAGAATACTCTTTGAAAAACTTATTCTCAACAGCAAAAGTATTTGCTAACTGCCCTGTTCCAAAAGGAAATAGAGTAGCAATTATTACAAATTCAGGAGGCCCTGGTATTATGGCTACAGATGCTATCTGTGAATACGGTATGGAAATGGCTAAAATTTCTGACCAAACAAAAGAAACATTAAGAAGTTTCTTGCCTGCAGCAGCATCAGTTAAAAATCCGATTGATATGATTGCATCAGCTCCGATTGAACACTATAAAGAAACTTTAAAAACAGTTATTGCTGATGAAAACGTAGATATGATTATGGTAATCTACTTGCCATTCTTAGGATTAAAAGATATTGACGTTGCAAAAGCAGTAATGGAAATAAAAGCTCAATATCCTGAAAAACCTGTTATCGGTGTATTCATGACTAAGAGCGAATTCTTTACAGCTTTATCAGATATGGATGTAAATATGCCATTCTTTATGTATGCAGAAGAAGCAGCAGAAGGGTTCATGAGATTAGACCAATACAGAAAATGGGTATCAAGACCTGAAGGAAAAATTCCTTGCTACGATGTAGACAGAGCAAAAGCAGAAAAAATTATGTACAGTGCATTAAAAGAAGACAGAGCTCAATTGACAACTCGTGAATCAATTGATGTATTAGATGCTTACGGTATCAGAGTATGTAAATCAGGTTTTGCAACAAACGAACAAGAAGTTGTAGAATTAGGAAACTCAATCGGATACCCTGTTGTAATGAAAATGACTTCTAAAACAACATCTCACAAAACAGATGTTGGCGGTGTAAGAGTTAATATTCAATCAGAAGAACAATTAAGAGCAGAATATAACGACTTATTATCAAAATTAGAAGAAAAAGGCTTGCTAGAAGGTCTTGAAGGCGTTATCATCCAAGAAATGGTAAAAGGCAACAGAGAAATGGTTTGCGGTATCGCAACAGACCCTCAATACGGCCCTATGATGATGTTCGGTTTAGGCGGTGTGTTCATCGAAGTTATGAAAGACGTAACTTTCAGAATTGCTCCTTTAACTGATGTTGACGCTGATGAAATGATTAAATCAGTAAAAGCATACAAATTATTGGAAGGTGCAAGAGGAACTAAACCTGCTGATATGAACCAAATTCAAGAAACATTATTGAGATTGTCTCAGTTGGTTTCTGACTATAAATTCATCGACGAATTAGATATTAACCCTCTATTAGTATCTGAAAAAACAGGTGAAGGTATAGCAGTAGACGGACGTATTAAAGTTAGATTAGAAGAAGCAAAAGAAGCTTTAGGTTTAACTTGTTGTACTTGCGGCTGCGGATGTCAAGAATAATTTCTGAAATTTAAAATAAACAAAAGGGCAATTAGCATGCTTGCTAATTGCCCTTTTGTATTTATAATATTGATATAACTTAAAAAAGAAAAGGAATTTTATATGGGAAAAACAGCAATAATAATACCTGCAAGATACGGTTCAAGCAGATTGGAGGGAAAACCTCTTCTAAAAGTAAATGACAAACCGATTATTCAATGGGTATATGAAAAAGCAAAGGCTGTTAAATCAGTTGATACTGTAATTGTAGCAACTGATGACGAAAGAATATATGATGCGGTAAAATCATTCGGCGGAGAAGTTGAGATGACTTCTACAGAACACAAAAGCGGCAGCGACAGAATAAAAGAAGTTGCTGACAGACATCCTGAATTTGAATATATAATTAATCTTCAGGGTGATGAACCAATGATAAAAGAAGAAATGATAGCCTGTGTGATAGACGGAATTAAAAATCATAATGCGGATATTTCTACATTGATAAGACCAATAGAGGATAAAACGGAAGCCGATAACCCTAACCTTGTTAAATGTGTAATAGACAATAACGGATTTGCATTGTATTTTTCCCGCTCAAAAATACCGTTTGAACGAAAAGAAAATCCTGCGCCGTTTTACGGACATATCGGCATATACGGTTATACTAAAAATGCTTTGGATATAATGACAAAATCAGAACAAACCACGCTTGAAATTTCTGAAAGCTTAGAACAGTTAAGAGCATTACAAATAGGAATGAAAATAAAAACTTCAATTGTAAACGAAAAACCTGTGGGTATTGACACAAAAGAAGACTTTGAGAACTTTAAAAAAATCATGCAAAAAAAATAAATAAATATCATGAAAATTCCACGAAAATAATGGGTTTAGGCATGACAAAAAAAATAAAAAATTTTCAAAAAAGTACTTGCTTTTTAATCATGTCTAAATTAATATATATTTAAGAAAATTAATAATAATTAATAAATTAAATTTTCAACTATAAATAGCAAAGAATATAAGGAAAGATTATGACAGAAGAATTACAAACTGAAACAGAAGATCGCCAAAGAATATTAGTAGCAGACGACGAAGCAAGTATCAGAAGAATTTTGGAAACAAGATTGAAAATGGTAGGCTATGATGTTGTTGTAGCAGAAGATGGCGAAGAAGCAGTAAATGCATTTAATAAAAGCAATCCGGACTTGGTAGTATTAGACGTAATGATGCCTAAAATGGACGGATATGGAGTAACAAGAGAAATCAGAAGAACATCGGATGTTCCTATTATAATATTGACAGCTTTGGGCGATGTTTCAGAAAGAATAACAGGTTTGGAATTGGGTGCAGATGATTACGTAATAAAACCATTCAGCCCGAAAGAACTTGAAGCTCGTGTTAAAGCTGTATTAAGAAGAACAAATAACAGAGAAGCAGTAGTTCCTACCGGAAAAGTAACTAAAAATGTTATTACGACTGGTAATATAAAAATTGATACGGCAAGAAGACAAGTGTTCCGTAAAAATGAAAGAATAAGACTAACAGGTATGGAATTCAGCTTGTTGGAATTATTGGTAAATAATTCAGGCCAAGCTTATTCGAGAAATGAAATCTTACAACACGTATGGGCTTATCCGCCTGATCATAGAATTGATACTCGTGTAGTAGATGTTCATATATCAAGACTTCGTTCAAAATTGGAAACAGACCCGACTAACCCTGAGTTAATTTTGACTGCCAGAGGTATCGGTTACATGTTCCAAAGAATAAATTAAAATAATTAATTTTAAAATAAAAGGGGCTGTCCGATAGGACAGCCCCTTTTTTACTTCTTTATTTAATCTATTATGCAGTAATTAATACATTCTTACAGTTATTTTGAGTTTTTCATTCTCGTCTTCATAATGAGAAAATTCAAATTCTCCGTAATTATTTATGTGTAATAATCCTTTTATGTTTTCATCTTGTATATAATTTGGAGTTAAAGAATATTTATAAAAATATTTGTTTGTATCATTTAGTAAAAGAATGTTTTTATCTTTGAATGGTGCTTTTTTAATTATTATTTGATTATCAACAAACTCTGAAATTTTAATTATGTCTGTATTAGGGAATATTTCTTTTAATTCAGGTATTGTTAGAGCACTTATTTTAAATCCGTCAGAGGTTTTTATAAGTTTATAGTATTTAAAATTTGAATTTACAACACAAATTAAGTTGTTTTCAAAAATAAATTCGTAATCGGAATTAAGCGTGACGGCGAGAGTTCCGTCTTCGTAATAGTATTCGGAATAACCTCCGCTTCCTTCTGCCTGTTTTTTTATTAAAACTGTTTTTTCTTTATCCGTAGATGAAAATGCCCAGCCTCGTTTTTGGCTGTACGTTATTTCGTAATTATTTTCGACACTGTCGTATGCGTATGCTGGAAGTGTGAGGAAAAGTATTAACGTTGTCAGATATAATATTCTTTTCATTTGTTCTCCAATAATGTGAATTTTAGCATATCGTTTAAAGATAATTCAAATATATTATATTTTTTTACTAAAAATTAAAGTACAATTAATTTATGGCGAATTTTCAAGAGTTAAAAAGTGCAGGGTTTAATTTTCATAAAGAAAATAAGTTTGATGAGGCGGAAAAATGTTATGAAGAGGCGTTAAGGCTTAATGATAAAAATGCCGAAGTTCATAATCTGCTTGGAATAATTAATTTACAAAAAGGAAATACGGATTTAGCGTTAAAATGGGTTGAAAAGGCAATAAGTCTGGAAAAAAATGCGTATTTTTATGAAACTCTTTTTCAGGTTTATATAAAAAAATCTGATTTTCAAAAAATTGTTGATATTGAACATGAGGTGGAAGGGCTTTTTCCAACCGATTTTTCACTTATTTTTAATATTGCCCTTGCAAACAAAAACTTAAATAACATTCAAGATGGAATTTATTATTATAAAAAAGCAATAGAAATCGATGAAAATTCATACGATGCATGGTTTAATTTATCGCACTTGTACGGAATAGAGGGCGAAACGCATGAGGCTGTAAAGGCTCTTGAGGTCTGTCGAAATTTAAAACCTGATGATAAAGATACAGAATATTTTTATTCAATTGCTCTTTTAAGAATAAAGGATTATGATAGGGGTTTGAAGCATTTTGAACAAAGATTTTGCAAAGATATTGCTATTGCCTCTCAAAATAAAACTTATCCTAATAAAGCTTTGTATGAAAATCTTTGGAACGGTGAAGATATTTCAAATAAGACAATTTTTGTATATTATGAGGCCGGATTTGGCGATATAATAATGTTTGCAAGGTATTTTCCGTTATTAAAACAGCGATGCAAAAAAATTATCCTAAAAATTCCTCAACCGTTAACAAAACTTTTTTTAGAAAATCCTCAGCTCGGTGTTGATGAAGTTATAGACAATTTTATTCCTGAAAGAGATTTGGATTTCGATGTACATATACCTATGCTTAGTTTGCCTTATGCCCTTGGGTTAAAAGGAAATAATGTATTCATCGGGCATGAGGGATATTTGATTTGCGATGAAAACAAAAAATTGGAATATAATAAAAAGTGTTTTGACACAAAAAAAATGAAAATAGGTATAAAATGGCAGGGTAATACTTATTACGATGTTGATAGGGTTATTCCGACAGAGGCCTTTTTTCCGTTAATAGAAAATCTTCTGAATACTCAGTTTTACTCTTTTCAAACCTTTGAGGGTTCGGAGGAGGTTAAGAAATTAACCGATAGGTATGATGTTATTGATATAGGAAAAGGGTTAAAGGATTTTTCAATGACCTCTGCCGCATTATCAAATCTTGATTTGGTAATTTGCAATGATACATCGCTTGCTCACCTTGCAGGAGCGTTAAATATCCCATGTATAATTACTTTACCTTATGAAGTTAATTGGCGATGGCATACAGATTTAAGCGTTTGCGACTGGTATGACAGTGTTAAATTGTTTCGTCAAAAATCTGTTGGTAATTGGAAAAGCGTCTTTGATGAAGTTTTAGAGGTATTAACAAAAAATGGTTTCTGAATTGATAAATAAATATATAGAGAATTCAAAAGTAAACGGTATTTTAATAAAATGGGATAAACAAACCGTTAATATATACGTAATGCCTATTGTTGCGGGTATTTCCGACAGAAATTTTTATATGTCCGAAATTCAGAGGGCTGTTTTGAATTGGAATAAAATTCTACGGGAATGCAATATAAATATTCAATTTAACCCTGTACAGAATGCTTCTGAGTCGGATATTGTAATTCATTGGACAAAGGTCGGACGTGTTTTTGAGGGTATGTGCAAGTATCCGTCTATAATCGGCGGAATTATTAAAAAGGTTTCTATTGATATAGGTTTACCTAATTCTTATTCTCCTAAAAATACAACAAATGAAAGTATTTTTGCAACAATGATGCATGAGTTGGGGCATGCTTTGGGTTTGGGACATGGGGTTGATGTGGAGGATATTATGTTTGTTCCTCATCAGAAAAATATTTCTTCTCCAAGTGAAAATGATTTGTTTGTTCTGAAAACGATTTATTTGAAATAGATAGAGTTTGAAAAATTAAGTAAAACTGAGATTTTACTGAAATTCCACTCAAAAATTTGATATTTTCAATAATTTGGTTGATGTTTTCTTCTATATAAACTCTGTTTTCTGACAAAACTTGTGTCCGCTTACGTTTCTGAGTTGCAATGTTAAGAGATTTAATATATTTTTGTTACTTTTTTAGCAGGTTTTGCAAGTTTTTAAATACCTATTATGTCGTTATATCCGTATTTTGAAGAATATTTAAAATTGAGAATGGTAATAATGTCCAATAAAATTTATATTTTTTCTATAAATCTTATTGCAATTATTTTAAAAAGTATGTTATTATTTTTTATGCTGTGAGCTTGATTTGTCTGTTATTTTATTGGCATTTTCCGCGCAAAAACAGTATTGTGATACTACAAAATTTATAAGGAGGCTTTATGAAATGAAAGATTTACCGGTAAAACACAAAATGTCGAGCGTTGTACTCGCTTACATATCAATTTCAATCGCCGTAATTCTTTACGGAACTTCGCTAACAGCAACAAAAATTTGTCTTAATGAATATTCGACTCTGTCTCTTATGGCTTTAAGAATGAGTCTTTCAGCAATTTTATTCATTCCGTTCTTTTTAACTATCTACAAAAACGTAAGGATAGATAAAAGTGATTTAAAATATTTATTACTAATGGTTTTATGCGAACCATGTTTATATTTTTTGTTTGAAACTAACGCACTTAAGTTTACGTCTTCAGGGCAGGCAGGTGTGGTCAGTTCTCTTGAACCCGTACTAATAATTCTATTTGCAAGAATGATTTTGAAAGAAAGGTTTCCAAGGCTGGCATATATCGGACTTGCAGTTGCCATATTAGGCTCTATACTTTTAAGTTTAACATCTGACGTTAATGAACTTGCTCCTCGTCCTTTACTTGGAAATATTCTTCAACTTGGTGCTGAAATTTTGACGTGTATCAGCGTTGTAACGACAAAATATTTAATGGACAAATATCCGCCGTTTTATCTTGCGGGAATTGCTGTTTTAGGCGGTGCATTATTTTTTGTTTCAATGTGTTTTATTAACGGTGAACCTATTCATCTTATAACTTCTTCATCAAGTATGTTTATCGTTGGATATCTTGGTATATTAACCGTGGTGGCATATGCTTTGTATAATTCATCAATGAAAATACTTTCTGCAAGTAAAGTTTCACCTTTCTTATTTTTACTTCCTATTTCGGCATTATTTTTTGGTTGGTTTATCCTTGGAGAAACCTCGAATATTTTACAAATGATTTCTTGTTTTGTAATATTTTTTGGAGTTTATCTTTGCCAATCTTTTAGTAAATATGTTGAGAAAAAAGAAAGAATTAAGTATCTGATTGATAATCTTGAATTTACAGATACTGCGGAAACTCAGGTTTTTGAGAAACCAATGACTAAACAGTATTAAAGCAGTGCAGTAAATTTGTTTGAATTTAATTATAACGCCATGCCTAAATAAAATCGGCATGGCGTTTCGATATTACTTAATATAAAGGTATAGGTATTAAATGTTTACAGAATTCGTATTCGGCAAAATGTTTCGGAATTCCGTTCCAATATCTGAATATCATAAGTCCTTGTTTTTCTAATTCATACACTGTAGAGTCGTCTTTTGTAAGCAAAGGGTATACAAAAGGCGTTTCATCTTCTTTCAAGTTGATTTGAAGTTCGTTTTGTTTTGAATAAATTTCATGATATTTATAAAAATTTGAAAGCCGTGAAAACTTTTCTTTATTAAAATCAATTTTATTTAACAGTGTTTCTGTGGTTTCAGATATTAATTTTATATCTTCTTCGTCAAGTTGATTTTCGTTTTTAACGATATTTTCAAAATTATATTCCGTTAATTTATAATTATCAGCTGTTTCAAAATTAGTGTTTAGAATTTTGTTTATATAAAGATATGCTCCGTTTTTAATTCCGTAATTAGGTTGTAAAAACTTTCTTAGCGAATTAAAAGATGCTAATCCGTGCGGTCTTGAGTAAAAAGAGTGGGCATTGTCAATGATTAAATTTTTATATTTTTTTTCAAGAAATTCTACATTTTTTGAGCATATTCCAAAATAGTTAGGATATAAAATAAAATCATTTTCGTTAAAATCACATACAGGCATGAAGTTTTTATCTATGTGATAAAATTTTATATTTATATTTTCTTTGCGAACTGTAGATTTTACTGTGGGACAAATATAATATGGCATAAATATTTCTGATATTTTATATGCTCTTATAATATATCTTAAACAGTTTCTTGCAGTATTTAGTCCTATCTTTTTCATAAAATAATTTAAACTCATAAAAAGAAGATTCAATAACTATATTAAATCTTCTTTTTATTCTTTTTAATTGTAAATTGTATTTTATCTATATAAATCGATAATACGTTCTTGTTCTGTCATTTCAGAAGCTTTTTTAGGTTGACTTTCTTGAGATTTTGCTACATCTTCAGGTTTTTCACCCATCTCACGAGGTCTTGAAGATTTGTCAGGTCTTGTAACCATACTTGCACCATATGCTGCTGCTGCCTGACTGGCATATTTTGCTTGTTGTTCTCTTGATGGTACATCTTCAGGTTTTTCCCCCATTTCACGAGGTCTGTAATAGTCTCCTCTTGATTTTGCTTCTTGAGCTTCTTGATATTTTACGGCTCTTGCCATGTCTTCGGGAGTCTCACCCATAGCTCTTTTGTAAGGACGATCCCCATAGCTTGTCCCATAATATTGTATACCTGTAAACATAACACTACTCCTTAAAACTTATTTAACACTACGTATTTATATAAAATATGTTTTAATTTAAGAATTTACCATGTTTTTAATCATGTTTACAGAAATGTTACAATATATATTTAGTCTAAATTTATATAATTAGTGCTTTTTATTGCATTTTTAATCTCTTTTAAAAATTTGCGACATCTCTCTACTTCTGATTTATCAAGGGTTTGTTCTATAACTGACAAAATCTTTTTCATTTGTTTTTCTGTATTTTTAAAAATAGTATATCCTTTATCTGTTATAACAATTTTTTTTATAATTCTGTTATTTTTGGTGTCTTGTATTCGTTCTATGTATTCTTTTTCTTCTAATTGATTTAGAATTTTACTTACATGAGATTTACCTTTTAAAAGAGCATTTGTTAAATCTATCTGACAACAATCAGGATTTTGAGAAACATAATCAAGAATAAGAAATTCATCAAAAACTAAATCATACTTACAGCTTTTTTTAAAATTTTGTGCTCCAAATAACCGGCAAATTCTGGATGCCTGGTCTAAATCGAAAAATAATGAATCTATACTTGTATTCTTGTTCATAAAGTTATTATATCATGCTTGAAAGAGTTTTTTATTTATGATAAATTTAAATCAACTTGGTGGAAAATTCAACCTATTTTTTAGGAGAGTAGATAATTAAAAGATGAAAAAAGCAGAGCAAAAGCAAGAAAAGCAGGTAAGTCCGTGGTTAATTACAATTCCTCTTGTAACGGCTGCATTTTTATTTGCATTAAATGAAACTATTGCAAATGTTGCACTGCCATATATTGCCGGAACAATTTCAATAAGCAGAAATGAATCAACATGGATTGTTACAAGTTATCTTGTGGCAAGTTCTGTGGTAATACCGACAATAGGTTATTTTTGCAGAGTATTTGGCAGAAAAAATTATTTTATATTTAGTATTGCATTATTTACTATTGCTTCGCTAATGTGCGGGTTATCACGTTCTATGGGAATGGTTATATTATCAAGATTTTTACAGGGTGTTGGCGGAGGTGCAATATTACCGTTAGTTCAGGCAATTATGATGGAAATATTTCCGCAAAAAGAATGGGGAAAAGCAATGTCACTATACGGATTTGCTTTTGTTATTGCTCCTATTTTAGGGCCGGTAATTGGCGGCTGGCTCACTGAAAACTGGTCTTGGCCTTGGATATTTTTTATAAATGTTCCGTTTGGTGTTGCGTGTGTGTTATCTATTTCAAAACTCGTTTCAGACCCGCCTTATGCTCAAAAACAACAGAATGCAAAAATGGATTTTTTCGGTTTTGGAATGCTTGCAATTTGGATTTTATTATTACAAATTGTTTTAGATAAGGGTAATGACGCAGGTTGGTTTGGTGCAGCATGGGTTTGCTGGTTAACCGGTATTTCAACTACCGCAGGAATTTTGTTTTTCTATTCTCAATTTAAAAATAAAAAAGATCCGCTTCTTAATTTACGATTATTAAAAGATTTAAATTTTTTATTTGGAACATTAATTCAAATGGTTTTATTATTTGTTCTTATCGCATCAGCAATGCTTTTACCTTCTATGCTGCAAAGTTTAATGGGTTATACGGCATTTTTAGGCGGAGTTTCAATGCTGCCAAGAGGACTTGGAAGTTTATGCGGATTAGCTATTTTACTTGCTTTTAATAATAAAGTTCCTGAAAAAATAGCGTGTTTTATAGGTTTAATTTTAATAGGTTTGGGCGGATTTTTATTTGGATTATTAAATTTACAAATTTCTCTTTCAAGTGTATTTATTCCAAATTTCTTTTACGGGGTAGGAATGGTTATGTCAATGACTCCGGTTATCAATCTTTCTTGTTCAACATTAAAAAAAGAAGATTTGACAATGGGTAGTTCTCTGCAAAATTTGATGAAAAATTTGGGAGCATCTTTTGGTACATCTATTGCAACAACTTGTATTTCACGATTTTCACAAATGCACCAAAATATGATGGTTGGATATTTAAATGATTTAAATCCTATATTTTCAGAAAGAGTACATGGTGCTGCTATAAATCTTTTTAAATATGTTGGCGATTGGTCAACAGCAAATTATATGGCACAAAAACAGATGTTTTTTTCTTTAATGGAGCAATCAACGCTTTGGGCCTTTATTGATACTTTTAGAATTTTTGCTCTTGCAAGTTTTATAATAATACCGCTTCTTTTACTTATGAAAGAAGATATGAAAAAGAAAACAGCACCGCCAAAACAATGAACCGGCAAATATGTAATAATTAAATTATTTAATTATTTAATAGCAAAAGTTACGTTGGCAACGGCTGTTACTTTCTTTTCTATTGATGATAAGTCGTTATATCCTGAATCGCTTACATCATTTGAGTCAACAGGTGTGATTTGAAATACGCCCATTTTTGCCGAACGAATTTTTCCTAATCTGTTGTGATTTGATTTTAACATTGATTTTGCACGGTTTCTTGCATCTGTTGTTGCTGATTGAAGCAATTTTATCTTTAAATCTGCAAGTTCGGAATAATGATATTGCGGCTGTTCGTAGCTTGAAATATTTATTCCTTTATCTGTCAATTCTTGATAACTTATTGTTAAATCTTTTAATTTTTCAACGTCATCGGTCGATACTTTTATTGGTTGAGTATAGTTATAGTAATCTATAACGTTTGTTGCATAGCCGTTAGATGGGTTTGTTTTATAAGTTTCGTAACTTTCTACGGGTTTTATTTCTATTTGTTCTTCTTTAAAACCCTTTGTTGTTAAATATTGTTTTACTGTAGGAATTTGAGATTTTATTATTTTGTAAGCTTGAGCTCTTGTAGCGGCTTTTGATTTTATTGTAAAAGTCCAGTTTGCGGAATCTGATTTGACAATTTCGTAGGCAGAGCCTGTCACGGAAATATTATCTTTTGATAGGTTTGCTGTTGAAACTATTGCTGCAAATATTATTCCTATTGCAATACTTATACCTAAAATTGCTATCTGAAAATCTTTAAATTTTTCGTACATATTATCTCCTTTTAACAACGTTATTTTATCATAAAATTATTTTATCTTTTTCAAAGATGATATAAAATTATTCGTTTGGATATCTCCGTCAAATTTTGTTAAAAAGACTTGAGCATCGTTTTCGCCTGTTTCAAGTTCCGGCAGCATAGAAAGTTCTGCCGCATAATAACTTACATTTTCTTTTGCTCCAAGTGGAACTTTTTGTGCAAGTGTGCTTAGAGAAAGACTTCTTAATGCTCCTACAAGGCCTTTTCTTTTATTGCTGAATTTTGTATAAATTCTCAAAGATGCATCCATTGTTTCTAAGTTCATACTGCCGACAATAAATGCACTTAGCTGTGGTGATGATGATTTTATCATCATTCTTTTAACATTGTTATCTCTTATTTCCAATGTTCCGTTAATCTTTTTGAATGAGCCGTCGGGAACATTAACTATATCTAATAATGTTGACGGACTTATCATTACTACAGGATTTCTAAATATTGCTGCCATATTTAGAATATATTGCACCAATCCCAATTTTGCTATTGAACCGTTATTTATTGCAAATTGAATTTTTCCGTTTAATTTCATATTTTTATCTGTGTAAAATTCTAACAGTGCACTCGCTTTTCCTGAGATTTCTTTTGGTAAATTTAATGTTGAAGATGCAATAGCGTCGGCATCTACATCTTTTGCTCCCAATCTTACGGAATAATTTTGTTTTACCATGTCGCAGTATACTTTTAAAGTTGATATTCCCTCTGCAAAATCGAATTTATTTGATTTTATTTCCAGTATGCCTTTTTCTGTTAGGGTAAGTATTGCGTGTAAATTTCCAAAGTTTATAAGCTTATATTGTCCTTTATTAACGTGGAAATTACAGCTTTTTATTGCAATAATGTCAGGCATGAACTCTATTGGTTTATCTTCTTCTTTTGTACTTTGAATTTGGTTAGATTTTTCTTCCACTTCAAAGTATTTGGTTGAAACATCGCTTCTTGCAATTTTCATTTCTGCCATACGCTGTTGGAATTGTTTGCGTTGTTCTTCCGTTAATTTCGGACGAGGTGCAAATGTTTGCATTACTCTGTCTATATCAAGTTCGTCGAAAGTTATATCAACATTTTTTACTATAATCGGAAATAGTATTCTGTTTTGAATATCTCCGTCGAATTTGTACTTTGAGCGTCTTAGAGTTCCGTCTGCAACCAGGTGAATATTGTTTTTATCGGTATACATTTTTCCGTTTTTTATGCTTAAACCTTGTCCGACAACTCTTACATCTTTCATTTCCATATTTGCTACAATGTATGGATTTTTAGTATCATAATTATCGTATTTTAAGTTACCGCTGAATGTTCCGTTTCTGAAAAGTCTTTGATTAATCAGAACATTAAAAAACTCACTCGGAAGAGGGTCAGGAACTTTAAATGCAAGTTCTTTTATCCATCCTGTTACAATATTTACCTTACTGCTTACCGATACTAAAGGTTTTGTATTTGGCTTTCCTTTTTCTGCGATGAACTCTGAAATATAATAGTTTATATGCTCTATTTCAAGTTCTTCTCCCTGCATAATTAACTTTAATCCAAGGGCTCTGTCAAATTTATTTGAGCTTATTTTGGAATTTTCTATTAATAAATCAATGCCTTTTGGTACTTTTGCTCCGCCCGCAACTGTTACTTTTCCGCTTATATCGTAAGTTACCTTTAATGCAAATTTTGACAACCCTGTTAAATTAAATTTGCAGCCTGCGACTTTTGAAACATATTTTGCCAGTTCGTCGCTTGCGTATCCTATGACTGCAAGGGTTGTGTCTGCCGTTTTTGTATAATCTTTTACAACTCCGTCTACGTCTATATCATTTTTTCGTTTTGTTCCGTAATAGCCGTCTACATCTTTTATGTATATATTTTTCTTATCAATCTCTATTAAGCCCTTTGTTACCGTAAACGGAATATTTGCCAGCGGAATAAGTTTGGCATTTATTTTGTTGATGTTTACTTTTCCGTTTATTCCGCTATTTGTAAGGTTAAAGTTAAACTTAAATCCTCCGCTTAAATCTTTAAAACACGCAAGCACTTCTTTTCCGTTTGGAATTATCAAGTCGGAATCAAGTGCATGTTTGACATTTGTTACATCAAATTTATCAGAGCTTATATCTAAGTTGTAATTGTTTTCTCTGTCTATGTAGCCGTTGATTTTTACCATTGATTTATCAACTATAAATTTAAAGTTATCAATGTTTATTTTTTGATTTTTAAAATAAATAGTGTCAAAATCTTTAAATAATAATCTGAATTTTTGATTATCGTATTCTATGTCCGTACGTATAGTAAAATGTACATATTTCGGATTTTTTGTTTTTGTTATCTCAAGGTCTTTTGCAAGCAGTGTAATTAAAACTTTGTCTTTCGGACGGTACAAAAGCTTACACTTTTTTAGGTATAACTCGGAATTAAACCATCGAATTTTATATTCGAAAGGTTTTTGTTCTTTTTGTTCTCCTGTCGTGAGCGATTGAATTTTGTTTATGTCGGCAAAAATATCATCTGCTCCAAGAGTTTTTAGGATAATTTGTTTTTTTAAAATATTTTTAAATGATATTTCACTATCTAAATTTTTTATACTTAGTATTGTTTCGTTATCTTTTTTTAAAATAAGATTATCAAGTTCAAATGCTATTTCGAGTTTTAAAGAAGTTTTTAAAACCGGCTTTTCTAAAACTAATTCCGCTCCGATAGCGTTTTTAACTGTGTTTTGAACATAATCAATAACTTTGTTGTTTGAAATGGCATAAGGAATTACAAATAAATAAGCAAAGACAGGTATCGTAAATAAAATAACTGCACAAATCAATAATACAATAAGCACTTTTATATTTTTTGACATACGATTATTAACCTCATCTCCGACTTGAAAATTATATCATGTTTTATGATAATATACGAATATGAAACGAATTTTTATAATATTATCCATATTAATGCTAACACAAAGTATAGGAATGTGTACTGACGAACCGTATACAACAAGTAATCTTACGGTATATAGCGAGCATAATAAGTTTGGATTGAAAAACAACAAGGATGAAATAATTGTAAAGGCTCAATATAAAAAACTTATTCGTTTAGGTAATTCTGCATGGATTATACAAAAGAAAAATAAATTTGGACTTATAGATTGTGAAGGCAGATATCTTGTAGAACCAAGATATAATCATGTTGAAAGAATGTTTGATAAATGGGTTAAACTCGGTAATGAAAAGGATTATGGTTTGTATGATGAAACAGGGAAAATTTTAATTCCTCCGATGTTTTCCTCAATTGAACCGCTTTTTGGTCATAAATTTTTAACATACAGAAATTACAAATATGGAATTTATTCAGATACAGGCGAAATGCTGCTTGATAATGAATATGATTTTATTTATATGCCGACACCAACTACAATGAAAATAAAATACGGTGATAAATGGTGTGAATTTGAAAAGGTTACCAACGAAGAACTTGCAAATCTTCCAAATAGTACAATAAAAGTAAAAATGAATGATGAAAGTTTCAAAGTTAGTAATATGCTTATAAATACGGGTGTAGGTACGGGGTATTCCGTAGTTACGGCAACGGATTATCTTTTAAAGATTGTTTCTGCTATATCACCAGCCTATGAACAAACAATAGATGATTTGATGCTTTCTCAAGGTGCTGAAACGGTGTCAATATTTATGAAGTTAAGCTGGATACCAAAATTTCCGTTTGTATATGCAAAAAAATATTATAATAATTTGGTAACGCCGAATAACGGCCCACTTGCAGAAATTAGAAGTGATATTAAAGAACAGCTTAAATGAGAATTGTTTTTTTATTTGTTTTAATAGATATTATGTAAGAAATAGTCTTAATTAATTTAATAGAAGTTTTTGACGGAAAATGTTTTTTGTATATACAAACCCCTCTTTTCTTATAAGAGAGGGGTTTTGTTATAGTATTGATTTTGGAATAATCGTTGTTTTTAACAATATTTTATTTTGTTTGCAGCGGTTCAAAATCTTCCACACCGTGTTTGCATAGCGGGCATATGAAATCAGGCGGTAATTCCCATCCCTCGTAAATATATCCGCAAATTTTGCAGACAAATCCTACTTTTTGTTTTTCAGGTCTTACCACAGGTTTTATATTCTTTAGATAGTATGAATACGTTACTGACGGTACATTAGAAACTATTTCATCGCTTTCTACGTCTGCCGTAAATAAGATATGTGTTCCGTAATCTTTTTTATCAATAACTTTTGCACTTATGGTAGAATTTGAATATTTATTCAAAGCCAAAATCCCGTTTTCTTTTCTGTCTGCATAGCTGCAAGCTTCAAATTTATCTTTGTCTCTTCCTGAGCAAAAACCGAATTGTTTAAACAAGCTGAACGGTGTTTCTTCGGTTAAAACTGATATATTGAAAGTTTCTGTTTTGTCAATTACTTCGCATGTGTAATTTTGTTTGTTAACAGCTATGGTAATTCTTTTTGGCCCGTCAGTTATTTGATTTACGGTATTTATGATACAACCGCAATCTCTTTGTTTTTCATCCTTTGCACTCAAAAGATATAGTCCGTAGCTTATATTAAACATAGGATTTGTTATATCAGCTTTTATAACTATAGAGTCTGCAATTTTTTCGACTAATTCATTAATTTGTTCGGCTTGGTCTTTTTTAAGTGCTGATTTAATTGTCAAAGACGGTTCTATTATTTCAATATTTTTCATGCTTTCAAGCATTTCTTTTATAAGTTTGCCTGAATTTGGTGCCCATGAGCCGTTTTCTACAATTGCAACAGTTCTGTTTTGAAGATTATGAGCTTTTAATTCTGTTAAAACAGTTTCCATATTACTGAATATTCCTGCATTGTAAGTTGCAGAAGCAATGATTATATGAGAACTTCTGAACGCTTCTGATACGAGGTATGAGTAATGTGTTTTTGAAACGTCATACATTTTTATGTTTTTAACACCCTTATCGGCAAGTTTTGTTGCTATAATTTCGGCTGCGTTTTCCGTGTGGCCGTATATTGAACCGTAAAGGATTAAAACGGTTTGTTCTTCAGCTTCATATGTGCTCCATTTTTGATATTTTTCAACAAACCAGCCGATTTTATTTCTCCAAATAGGGCCGTGTAAAGGACAAATCATTTTTATATCAATAGTTGATGCTTTTTTTAGCAATGCTTGAACTTGTGTTCCATATTTGCCGACTATATTTGTGTAATATCTTCTTGCATCATCAAGCCATTCTTCTGTAAAATTGAATTCATCTGCAAAAATACTTCCGCTTAATGCTCCAAATGTTCCGAATGCATCTGCTGAGAATAAAATTTTGTCTGTTACATCGTAAGTAACCATAGCCTCAGGCCAGTGTACCATTGGTGCCATTACAAATGTAAGCGTATGTTTACCTGTGTTTAAGGTATCACCTTCTTTTATGACCATTACTCTTGAATCTATATCAAAATCAAAATAATTTTTTATCATACTCAAGGATTTAGCATTACATACAACAACTGCTTCGGGGTATTTTTCCGCAACTATTTGCAGCGTAGCCGCATGGTCAGGTTCCATATGATTTACTATTATGTAATCAAGCTTTTTGCCGTCTAATTCGTATTTTAAATTTTCTAAAAATTGCGAACATACTGCTATATCTGTTGTATCTAACAGTACAGTTTTTTCATCTTTTAATAAAAATGAATTATATGATACACCCTTTGGAATAGGGTAAACATTTTCAAATAACTCAAGTCTTCTGTCATTTGCACCTATCCAAACTAAGTCTTTAGTAATTTTTCTTGTATTTTGCATTTATTTTTCCCTTTCAAAAATCATCTTGCTTTATTGTAACACAAGAATATTAAGATTAAATTAAATATCTTGTAATAAACATTAATAGAGAGTAATATTTTGTTGAGAAAGAGGAAGTTTTGAGAAAGTATTACGTACATATTTTGCTTATAATATTGGGAACAGCGTTGTATTTTTTGGCACATTTTCAGCGTGTAGCCGTTCCTGCTCCAATATTTGACCTTATGCAATCGGAATTAAATGTTTCTGCGACAAAAATAACATTGTTTAGTGCAATATTCATGTATAGTTATGCTTTAAGTACTCTTTTTTGCGGTATTTTAACCGACAAATTCGGCGGGGTAAAGGTTTTGCTATGCGGTTCGGTTATATTTTCTTTGGGTTCTGTTCTGTTTTCAAACACATCAAATCTTCCGCTGATGTATTTTGCAAGAAGTTTAACAGGGTTTGGTGCTGCAACTTTTTATCTGGGGCTTTTGCAGGAGGCAAAAAAATGTTTTCCTGATAAATATTTTGGTGTTGCTCTTTCCGTAATACTTTTTGTCGGTTATACCGGCGGGGTTTGTGCAAATGCTCCTTTTGTGTCGGCTTCGGAAGTATTTGGCTGGAAAGAAGTTTTAAATGTGATAGCGATTGTTTCTGTTTTGGTAACTTTATCGTTTATCTTTGTTCAACATCTTTTGAAAAGTATTCATGAAAATGACAAAGTTCATCTTTGTTTAGAACCTTTTAAAAGAGTTTTGCAAAACAAAAATAACTTTTATATCTTTACTTTCACAATACTTTGTACCGGTTTGCATTATGTAATGATGACGGTTTTAGGAGTTAAGTTTTTAAAGGATTTTTTGGGATATTCTTTAAAAAATGCATCTTTGATATTGTCATTTTTGGTTGTTATTGCTGCATTTTCAGGGGTTATACTTGCTTATTTAAGTAAATTAATCGGAAATAAAAGACTAATATTTTTAAGAATGCTTGCTTTTATATCTTTTATAGTGTTTAGTGTAATATCAATCTGCATACTGCTTAACATAAAAACTTCTATAATAGCGGGTTTAATTCTTCTGCTTGCCGTAAACGGCGGAAATACCCCGCTTGCAGTTCCGATAGTTGCAAATACAAATAAATACGAAATCAGAACAACCGCTGTTAGTGTAATGAATAGTATTTCGTTTGTATTTGTCGGCTTAATGGCAACATTTATCGGCTTTTTAATGGATTTGTTCCCTATTGCGGGGAAAATTAACGGTCATATAATTTATTCAAATAAGTCATACTTAACAGTGTTTTTATTTTTTACACTTTTGGCTGTTGTAGAAATTTTTATGACATTTAAAATTAAAGAAAAATTAAATTAAACTAAACTTTCAGGTTTATAAAAAATACCGTTTATAACTACATCTTCAAAGAATTCTTCATCGTTTTCCAATTCTTCTTTTGTCATAGGGTAAAAGTCAAGACAAACATCAAAATCCGTTTCTGCTTTTCCTATTATTCTCCAGATGTGTTCTCGTTTATCTTTATCTTCGGCGTTAATTATTCCGACAAGTGTTATATCTTCGTCTTCGTGTTCTTCGTAATCCGTATAAATTCCTGCGAGGTATATTCCGTGAAAATCATCGAAAATCTTTGATAATTCTACGTTTAAAGAAGAAATAATCTTTTCTATTTTATCTTTCATTGTGTAAAATGCTCCCTAATTCTTCAAAAGAAACTTCTTTTTGAGTAGAAAGGCTGAGATTTTTAATATTTACAACATTTTTTTGAACTTCATTTTCGCAGTAGAATACGGCAAATTTAGCAGTTTTAGATGCTTTTTCAAGTTGTTTTGAAAATTTTCTGTTATTCAAATCAAATTCGGCAGAAAATCCCATTTCTCTTATTTTCTGAGCACAATACAGTGCATTTGAAATATTGTCAGAAACAACAAATACGTCAAGTTTAGGGTTTTCAATCTGAGGTATAAGTGAAATGAGCCGTTCCATGCCCATTGCAAATCCTATTGCAGGTGTCGGTTGTCCTGATAAATTTCCGACAAGTGTATCGTATCTTCCGCCTCCGCATACTGCGTTTTGCGTTCCCAAATTATTTGATTTTATTTCGAAAACTGTTCTGTTGTAATAATCCAAACCTCTTACCAAAAGTTTGTTTATTTTGTAATTTATATTCAGTTTTTCTAAATATAATTTTAGTTCTTCAAAATGTTGTGAACATTCCTCACATATATAATCCGATTGGATAACTTTTTGTATTTCAGGTTTTTCAAATATTTTTTTACAAGACTCAACCTTGCAATCAAGTAATCTTAACGGATTTTTATGGTATCTTACCTGACAGTCTTCGCATAAATTTGGAAGTTCGTCTTTCAAAACCTCTTTTATTTTATTTTTGTATTCATCACGACATTTAGGGCAGCCGATGGAGTTTATTTCAACATCCAGGTCATTCAGCCCTACGGATTTTAAGTAATCAACCGCAAGTGCAATAATTTCCGCATCAGCTATCGGTGTTTCAATTCCGAACATTTCGACTCCGACTTGAGAAAATTGTCTCTGGCGTCCTGCCTGAGGCCTTTCGTATCTGAACATCGGCCCCATATAATACAATTTTACGGGCGTAGGAAGTTTATGCATGCCGTTTTCTATGTAGGCTCTTACTACTCCTGCCGTGTTTTCGGGTCTTAATGTTATTGAGCGTTCGCTTTTTTCAAACGTATACATCTCTTTATTTACAATATCTGTTGTATCTCCGACTCCTCTTTGAAACAGTTCTGTTGCTTCAAAAATCGGAGTTCTTATTTCTTTAAATCCCGCTTTTGAAAAAGTTTCTCTTGCTTTTTCTTCTATAAATTGCCATGTCGTTACGTTTTCAGGCAATATATCTTTGCATCCTTTTTGTATTTTTATTATTTTTCCCATATGCAAATTATATAAAGCGGTAAAGTAATTGTCAATTAATGATGTTTTTTGTATAATGTTGTTATTATATTTAGGGATTAGAATTTTGAAAAAGATTTTTAAGCTAATATTTATTATAATGGTGTTTTTTATATCTTTGCCGTCATTTGCGATTACTGAAACGGCGGAGACGGATAAGAATATCTCCCAAAATGCAACATTGAGTTTGGAAGATTGTGTTAACTTAGCAATAATAAACAGTCCCAAGATAAAAAAATACAGAGGAAATTTAAAAGCGGCTAAAGCCAGAGTGAGTCAGGCTAAATCGGATTTCTTTCCTACTATAACCGCAGGTACAAATTTTGGTTACAACGGCAATTCCGGAAACAGAGTTAGTACAACGTCGGAGGGGCTTTATAATGCTTCTGCAACGCTTAATTGGCTTATTTTTAACTTTGGTAAAACTAATGCTAAAATTGATATGCAAAAATTTTATGTTATCTCAAGTCAGAATGATTTGGATAATATAATTTTACAAACTGTTTTTAATGTCAGAAGTAACTATTATGCTGTGCTTGCTGCAAAGGCTTATGTTAATGTTCAAAAGGCTTATGTTGATATAAACGAAAGACAATATCAACGAACTAAGGCTTATTTTGAAGAAGGATTAAAGTCAAAAATTGACCTTGTTAACTCTGAAGTTTACTTGTCGGAGGCTAAAATTGCTTTGATTAACGCCCAAAACAATTACGATAACTCGATAATAAGCCTTAATAACTCTATGTATGTCGTTGACGCACCTGATTACAACATAAAAAATACGGAAACTTTTAACTTGAAAAGTCATTCAATTCCTGTGACGCTAAAAGATATTCATTCAAAAGAAGTTTATACTTTGCCTGAAACACCTAAAAATTCTGTGTTTAATACTTCTGTTGAAAAATCTGATATATTAGAGACATTTGTATTTACGCCGTTTCCGTATAATTTTGAACAGTCAGCTGCGTATGCAAAAGAACACAGACCTGACTTAAAAGCTTTATATGCAACAGAAAAAGCGATGGAAAAATCTTTGCTGTATGCAAAAAGAGATTATTACCCGTCGTTATCTGCACAAGCAGGGTATTCTTTTAGAGATAATACTCACAGTACCTACACAAACGGTGTAAATGCAGGTGCATATTTAAATTTACCCGTAATAAACGCTGCGAATACAAAGTTTAAAATTGATGAGGCAAAGGCTAATTTAGATGTTGCAAAAGAGTCTGTTGATATGGCCGAAAAAGATATTTATTTTGAGGTTCAAAAAGCATATATTGATATGAAAAAGCTGGAAAAACAAATTCCTCTCCAATATGTAAAAGTACGACAAACTTTAGAAAACTTTGAACTTGCAGATGGAAGATATGAAGTCGGACTTGCTGATTTTATCGAACTTCAGGATGCAAAAGTTAATTATAATAACGCACAAAGAGAATATGTAAAAATAGTTTTTGATTACAACGTAGCAAGGGCAAAATTAGAATTAACAATTTCAATGCTGCCCGAAGAAATAAAGATTACCGAGGAGAAAAATAAAACAAATGGCGGCAAAAAATAAGAAATTGATAAAAAAGAGAATATTCCTATCAATATTTATCATAGCAATAACGGCATTGATAGTTTTTGCAATTGGTAAAAAAATAAAAGGAACAAGTTACCAAACAGAAAAGGCTGAAGTGAGAACAATTCAGCAGGTAGTAGAGGCATCAGGTACAATAAATCCTGTAAATACTGTAAGTGTCGGTTCAACAGTATCAGGATTGATGATGGAAGTTTATGTTGATTTCAATTCAAAAGTAAAAGAGGGGCAGTTGCTGGCTCTTTTAGATACAAGCCTTTTTGATGCAAATTGCGAAAAAACTCAGGCAGCACTTGTAAATGCTCAGGCAGATTATCAAAAACAATCCGCAATAACTGCAAATAGTTTGAAAACATACAACAGATATAAAAATCTTGTATCCAGAAATTTTATGGCTAAAAGCGAACTTGATGCTGCAGAGGCTGATTATTTAGCAAATAAAGCACAGTTAGAGGCTGCAAGAGCAAAAATAATTCAGGCAAAAGCAGATAAGGATTATGCAGATAGACAACGTTCGTTTGCGTATATTTATTCACCTGTTGACGGTGTAATTGTAACCCGTGCAGTAGACCCGGGACAGCCTGTTGCGGCAAGCTTTCAAGCTCCGGAATTGTTTACCGTGGCTAAAGATTTAAAAGAAATGCAAATTGAAGTAAGCGTTTCTGAGGCAGACATAGGTAAAATAAAAGAGGGACAAGAGGTTGACTATACTCTTGACGGTTATCCTGACGAAATTTTTAAAGGTACTGTAACTCAGGTAAGAATTTCTCCTACTACCGTTTCAAATGTTGTAACTTATACGGTTGTTGTTGGCGTTGATAATGACGAATTGAAATTGAAACCGGGCATGACTGCTAATGTATCAATAATTACACAAAAAGAAGAAAATGTCCTATGCGTTCCGACAATAGCATTAAAATTTGCACCAACATCAAAAGGCGAGGTAAAACGCTACGATACACAGGGTATTTGGATACTTAAAAAAGGAAAACCTGTAAGAATTGATGTAGAAACCGGTGCAAGTGACGATACTTATACAGAAATTAAAAACAGCGTACTAAAACAGGGAGATAAAGTTATTATAGGTTCGGGAGGAGCAAAATCCTCTAAAAGCGGCAGTAAACCTCCAATGAGAATGTTTTAAAAATGGCACTGATTGAAGTTAAAAATGTAATAAAAACATATGCAACAGGCGAGGCGGCATTTAACGCTTTAAATAACGTATCGCTGAGTATAGATAATGGCGAATTTGTTGCAATAATGGGAACATCAGGTTCGGGTAAATCAACATTTATGAATATGTTAGGAACTCTTGATAAGCCGAATTCGGGTTCGTATTACCTTGACGGAATAGATGTTCTTAATTTGGACAGCGAAAGTTTATCGGAAATTCGTAATGTGAAACTCGGATTTGTATTTCAGGGTTTTAATCTTATTTCAAGAACCTCTGCCCTCGATAACGTGGAATTACCCATGATATATAGAGGAATAGACGAGGAAACAAGGCACAAAAAAGCAAAAGAGGCATTGAAAATAGTAGGCTTGGAACATAGAGAAAATCATATGCCAAATCAGATGTCAGGCGGTCAGCAGCAGCGTGTTGCGATTGCAAGAGCGATTGTAAACGACGCTCCTATAATACTTGCCGATGAACCTACAGGAAATTTGGATACAAGAACAAGTATAGAAGTTATGGAATTTTTCTGCAATTTAAACGAGAAACACGGTAAAACAATTGTTCTGGTTACTCACGAACCTGATATTGCGGAATATTGTAAACGTGTTGTGAAATTTAAGGACGGAAATATTATCTCTGATGAGGTAAAAAGAAAATGATAGATACAAAAACAATATTAAAAATTGCTATAAATTCATTAAAAATAAATAAAATGCGTTCCGCACTAACGAGTTTGGGTATCATAATAGGTGTAAGTGCTGTGATAATAATGCTTGCCGTAGGAACAGGAGCAAGAGAAAAAATAGCAAAAGATATGGAATCAATGGGTAGTAACCTGTTGATAATCCGTTCGGCATCTGCAAAATCCGGCGGGGTAAGAATGGGAATGGGAACAAGACCTACGCTAACGTTAAAAGATGCGGAAGCTATAGAAAAACGTGTTTCGGGGATTTTAGCCATAGCTCCTTATTCTGCTGAGGGTAAACAGCTTACTTACGGTAATCAAAACTGGTCAACTTCTGTTGGAGGCACGACTGCACCGTATTTATTTATAAGAAATTATGAAATCTCTGAGGGTAGAAATTTTGTTCCTGAAGATATCAAAAATAACGCTAAAGTTGCGATAATCGGCCAAACTGTGGCAACAGAACTTTTCGGTGATATGAACCCGATAAATAAAATTATAAGAGTCGGGAATGTTCCGTTTAAAATTATAGGAATTCTTGAATCAAAGGGCCAATCAGGTATGGGACAGGATCAGGACGATTTAATCTTTATCCCTATAACTACTGCACAAAAAAAAGTTTTTGGAACTGATTTTCCGGGAACTGTTACAATGATAACAGTGAAAACCCAAAATGCCGAAGTTCTTGACTCTGCTCAGGAGCAAATAGAAGAACTTTTAAAGTACAGACATAATATAAGTAAAAATCAGGATAATGATTTTGAAATAAGAAATTTGGCACAAATGCAGGAAACAATAAAATCTTCTGTCAGAACAATGTCTGTTTTACTTGGGGCAATAGCATCAGTTTCATTGCTTGTAGGCGGTATCGGAATTATGAATATAATGCTTGTATCTGTTACAGAAAGAACAAAAGAAATTGGCATTAGAATGGCAATTGGAGCTAAGGCATCTGATATACGAATACAGTTTTTGATAGAATCGTTTTTACTTTCAATGATAGGCGGTCTTGTTGGCGTTCTGATAGGGTGTATAATATCAGGAATTATTGGATTGACAGGTGCTATGAATGTCTCGGTGTCCGTATTTTCTATCTTTTTATCACTTGGCTTTTCAGGCCTTGTTGGTGTCGGATTTGGATATTATCCTGCGTACAAAGCCTCTTTACTTAATCCTATTGATGCTTTAAGATATGAATGATATTTATTAAAAAGTTATGTTAATGTGTATTCATAATCAATAATTATATTGCTCCTATTCCTCTCATAATTCCAATCATTCCCTCTGCAGCTATATCGTTTACGATTTTACTTTTATCGTTAAAATAGTAAAAATTCATAACGCAGACAGAAATTTTATTGCCCGTTGGTTGTATACCCATAAATTCTCCGTCATGTGTTCCTGTTAAATCCCATCTGACTGCGACTTTATCTTCATCTGCGACAATCTCTTTTATATGCCATTGAACATCGGAAAAGCCTTTTCTCATCCAATGTACTACAGATAAATATCCCTTTCCGCCATAAAGAGGTTCCGGACTTGCGGGAGTATAAAATGATGCGGTTTCTGCAATAAGTTCTTCCGCAAGCTGTTCATTTGCAGTATTAATCATTGTTTCAAATTTTTTCATTAATTCTTTGTTGCGTTCAATTAAATCCATTATTAGCTCCTTTTTATTTTGTTTGATTTTAGGGTGCAAATCTATGGCTTACCCTGTAAATTTAGTTGATTAGCATAGTTCTGCATCACCAAGTCCGAATTGTTCCAAAGAATTTATTTTTGCTTGAATGCATATGTATTCTAAATCGGTTTTTGACTCCATTGTTCTTACGGTATCAGGAGAAACCTTTACACAGCTGCCCTCCTTAACTTTCAATTCTTCATTATCAAGAATTATTTTGCCTTCGCCTTTTAAGAAAATATATATTTCTTCATTTTGTTTGTGTTTGTGGTTGAATGGTAATTTTATTCCTGCCGGCATAGAACTTACAGAAATTTCACAGCCTGTTAAATCTAAAATGTCGTGCAAGAATGCTTTTCCGTTTTCGTAATTTTTGCCTATTTCTTCTAATTTCCCTATTTCTGTTGATTTAAATTTTACCATAATACTTACCTTTGACTCCTTTCTTATTATTTTAAAAGCAAAATGTCTGACCTTTTAAGTTTTGTTAGTGTATTCTGTTATTTTTATTCCTTTAATACTTTGTTTAAAAGTTCTTCCAATATAATCGACTCTCTTTCGGATAAATTCTTATACAGCAGTTCATTCAGCTCTGAGGATATTTTTTCAAATACGGGCTTAAATTCACTGCCCTTTTCCGTTAACACAATGTAAGTATATCGATTGTCTTTATTTGAAGTTTCTCTTTTTACATAACCTGATTTTTCAAGCTTATCAACCAAAACTGTAACGGTGGGCTTAGTTCGATGAATTTTTTGTGCAATATCTTTCATTGTCATTTTGCCGTTTATATACAGTGCGGCAAGAATGTCCCCGTGGCTTGGAACAAGTTCTCCTGCTTCATTTTGTTTTAATTTTTCAGTAATAAAGCTGTTTCCTTTTTGATAAATTTTTGATATCAGTGACAACATTTGTTTCATAAAGTAATTATAGTTAGATATCTAACTATTGTCAATACGTTTTTTGGGCATGGCTTTTCTGAATTAAATAGTATGCAGGTACTGTGTATTATATGGCACAAACTGTGTTTAAGTATGCAAGACAGTTGAAAATTTTTGTCAATCTTTCTATTTTTAATAAAAAAAACCTCCCTTGAAACATATCATTAAAAGAGAGGCAAAAATTGAGCAATCAGAAGAGTTGAGGATTTACATTGTTATGATAAAAGTTTTTTCGGACTAAATCATTAGACTTTATATTTATTTTTTCTCTGAATTTTTAAGACTTTTTTGTTAGTAAGAAAAGAGAAAAGTTTCAAAACTTTAATTTTTAAATCCAAAAAGGCAATTTTAAACATTTACTGGTTTTATAAAGGTATGATTTCGGTAGGTAATCCTGCATTGTCACCAACAATGCCGGCAGGAAAGAAAAAAGATAGTGAAAAAAAGGCTTCGCAAACAATCGGGGCTTCTAATCCTTCTGTACAAGGATATAAAAGAATAACGGGTGGACAAATTAAAGATATTCTTGCAACTCCACAGGTTACACGTTCTGACTGCTATCTTGTGTCTACATTGAAAGCTCTTGCAAAGTCAAGACTCGGAAAGCAAATGCTTAAAGACAGTATTAAAACTTCTGCTGATGGCGATACTTTTGAAGTAACTTTTAATAAATATGATAAAGATAATACATACAAAGTTAAAAAAGATGAAAAGTATGATACCGTAACAAGCCGACATCAGTTTAATCCGACAGGTGCAGTCGAAACTGCAACAAATTTTGTTATTCAAGACAGAAAAGACTCAAAACCCGGAATAATAAGAACTTTTGCTCCGCTATTTTGTGCGGACTCTCCTGTAGAATGTAATCTTGCAAGTGTTTATATGGAAACCTTAACAGGCAGAAAACCTGTTGCATTAGGCGATGACAGTTTATTGTCTTTAAACAGCAAAAAAGATGAAGCTGTTAAATTGCTGGATAAAATTGGCGAAATACCTATGAATAAACACAGTTTTGTAGCAGGTTCAAAGCTTATGAACACTAAAGACGGTATTGGTAAAATGCACTACTACGTTATAAAGAAAGTCGATAAAGATAACAAAGAAGTTCATCTTGTAAATCCGAGATATGTTGATTTGACAAAGGGTACTGCTGAAAAAGATTTTGTAACAGATTTGAAAAACGACGGATATAGCGATAAAGATATTCAAAAATCTAAAGACAAAGTTAATGACATGCCAAAAGTTTATAAGTTAAGTTATGAACAATTTATGGATAATTTCCGCTCAATTGTTGGCTATTTTGATGATAAAGTTTCTAAAAAACATTAGACGGTATACCAATAAATAATGATAAATAAGAGTGCCGATTTTTCAGCAAGCTGAAAAATCGGCACTCTTACGCTTAAACTCAAAATGGCTATTTATTATCTTAGTCCGATGATGAATAATCCTATTAAAAATATAGGCACAACGTACCTTAAACCTATATTAAATACTGATATTAAAAATTTGTTTTTGAAAATAAGTTCGCCTCTGATTTTCAAAAACCATCCACCGATTAAGCACACAAATAAAGTATTTAGCGGTAATAAAATGTTAGATGCCGTAAAATCAAGCAAGTCAAAAATTGTTTTATCAAACAATTTAAAATCCTTTAATAGACCGAAAGATAATGTTGCAGGAATTGTGATTAGTGCAATTATGCAGAACAAAATAACACCGGCTTTTAATCTGGAAATTTTTAGTCTGTCAACTAAAGTCGCACAAGGGACTTCAAGCATACTTATGCCGGAAGTTATTGCAGCACAGAAGAGCAGAATAAAAAATGCACATGCAACAATATTTCCGTGAGGGATTTGCATAAAAACTTTTGGCAGAGTAACGAAAACAAGTCCTGCTCCTGAATCAGGCTCTAATCCGAATGAAAATACCGCAGGAAAAATCATCATTCCCGCTAAAATTGAAAAAGTTGTACTTGAAAAAATTATTGTATAAGCTGATTTTACGATATTTTTGTCCGATTTTATGTAACTTCCGTAAGTTAATAATGAACCCATTCCGACACTTAGCGTAAAAAATGCTTGTCCCAGTGCCGATAACAGCATATGTCCGCTAACTTTTGAAAAATCAGGCTTAAATATATATTCCAACCCTAAATACGCATTAGGCAGATTAATTGAGGCAATAACAAGGATAACAAGAATTATCGCAAGCAAAGGCATCATAACGTTGTTAATGAATTCAATTCCTTTTTTTACTCCCCTTGCCAGAAAAAATATACATATAAATAAAAATAAAAGCGTTGATGCAACTGTTATAACAGGTGCTTGTGTAAATGCTGAAAAATATTGTATAGGATTATCGTTCTGAAATCCGATAAAACTTTTATAAGTATAATTAATTATCCAGCCGCCTATAACAAAATAAAATGAAGGTACAATTATTGCCGTAATCGGGTTGAGCATTCCCAAATATTTTAACTCAGGTTTGGCAAGTTCAAAAGCTCCGACACAGTCTTTTTTTGTCTTTTTCCCTACAAGAATTTCGGTCATTAACGGAATAAAACAAATTGTTACTATAAACAAAACATATGCCAGCAAAAATACAGCTCCTCCGTTTTGCCCCATAACATAAGGAAATCTCCAAATATTACCCAACCCTACTGCTGAACCTATTGCCGCAAGTATAAATGAGTATCTTGATGTCCATGTCGGTCTTTTATTGTCCAATGATTTATCCGTTTTCGACTGGTATTTTACTTGTCTAATTATACTACAAAAGTTTAATTTGTATAAATTAAAAATTAAATATGTTAAAATTGCAATATGAAAAATATTTTTGCCTCTGAACATCCAAAAGGATTATATTTGCTCTTCTTTGTAGAAATGTGGGAACGCTTTGCATATTACGGAATGAGAGCTTTGATTGTTCTTTATATGATTCAATCAATGAAATATTCTGCCGAAATGGCCGGAAATATATACGGACTCTATACGGGGCTTGTTTATCTGACTCCATTAATAGGTGGTTATCTCGCAGATAGATATTTTGGGCAAAGAAAATGTATAACTGCGGGTGCTATTTTTATGATTATCGGACTTGGACTGCTTTCATCAGGAATTCACGGTTTATTTTTACCTGCTTTGTTTTTTATGATTTGTTCTAACGGATTTATAAAGTCTAATATAAGCTCTGTACTCGGGCTTTTGTACGGTGAAAATGAAGATAAAAAAGATTCTGCATTTACCGTTTTTTATATGGGAATTAATTTGGGTGCATTTATGTCTCCTTTGATATGCGGAACAATTGCAGTAAAATACGGGTTTCAATATGGTTTTGCCGCAGCGGGAATTGGAATGTGTATCGGGCTTTTAATTTATAAAGTTTTTGAAAACAGCTTGCTTTTACATTATGGTTTAAATCCTGTTAAAATAAATAATACAGCATCAAATAATGATGATAAATATTTGAATAAAACCCAGTCAGAAAGAATTAGAGCTCTTTTTCTTCTTATGATATTTACAATTCCTTTTTGGATATGCTTTGAACAAGCAGGGTCTTCCTTGACTCTTTTTGCTGAATACGACGTTAACAGAAATTTTTTGGGATTTGAAATTCCTACAGGGTATTTCCAATCCTTTAATCCGTTGTTTATAATAACTCTTGCTCCGTTAATGTCAATATTTTGGGACAAGTTGAAACACAAATCCAAAGAACCCTCTTCTGTTGAAAAATTTGCTATAGCGTTGGCCTTAATTTCATTGTCTTACGTGGTACTGACAATTGCGGGATACTTTTCGATTAATTCTAAAGTTTCGCCGGTATGGCTTATTATTGCTTATTTTATAATGACTATTGCAGAACTTTGTTTGTCTCCTATAGGGTTATCGCTTGTTTCAAAACTTGCTCCGAAACAGTTTTTGTCTTTGATTATGGGAACCTGGTTTTTAACAAGTTTTTTAGGAAATTTGATTTCCGGATTTTGGGGCGGTAAGTATGGCTCAATGCAAAACTCAACGTTTTTTGCTATTTTAGCCATGTTTTCTTTTGCTACATTTATT
>JAFVDH010000053.1 GCA_017478515.1 bacterium | reverse complement strand
TTTGCCCCGATTTGTATGCTGAACATTTCTTGTCCTGTTGAAAAGACAAATAAATCATTCCAACCTTGTGCAAAATCAAGACCGCAGGATTTTCCTGTCAAGGTTAAATTATCTTTTTTAAGTGTAACGGTTTGAGATATAAAATCGTATAAATAAAATCTGCCGATACTATTATTTTCAGTATGAACAAAACAATATGTGATATTGTTTTGCACACTTTCAAAAATATTGATAATTTTTTCATTATTGGGAATTGCATTACAAATAGCAATATGCCCTTTTGATGTTCTAATACCAACACCGCTATTGATACCTGTATTAAATAGTTCTACATTTTGAACATCTGAAGCCGTAATAATTTCATCTGAAAAAACTGCATTTATTCTTCTAATACCGCCAAAGCGGTTACATTTTAAAGATGTTATTTTTGTTGCCATTACCAATAAACTCTTTTTTCTTTATCAAGACCTGCGGTATAACTGATTAAAATTTTGTATGCTTTATCAAATTGTTCCTTGTAGCCGGAATAGTTTTCGTCTTGTTCTGATGCGATAGCATAAAGCATAGATTTTGTTATCAGAGCATTTTTAAAGATATTTTCATATTTTTCGGGAACATCAATAGTATCTTCATCATTCTGCAAGGAATAAACACTATCCCCAAAATCATTTTCACCTATTGCAAGGGTTAAATATTCTATTGTAACAGTATAAACATCATCAGGGGCAGGATATAAAAATAAACTGTCATTTTTAATATAAAATCCTGTCGGCTTATCTTCTTTATCTTCAAGGGTTTCATAATCATCAAGAAATTCAAGATAATTTTTGCCAATCCTAACAGAATAAACTTGTTTACACGAAACGGTTTTCTTAATTATATTTCCATTAGGAGTTGAATATTGTGCATTACCGGATGATGTTGTAATAGTAAAAGTTTTATTTCTAAAAGGGAACGGATAAGAACACCAAATTTCTGAAAGTGCCTTATTTATTGATGATTTTAAGGCACTTTCCATTTCGTCAATACTCTCGGCATCACCGTCATACATAGACCAAGCCTGTCCTGCGACTTCGTTATATATATCAAGAAATGTAAGAGCCATTATTTATTTTCTTTTTCCTTTGTTTTTTCTGTCTTTTCTGTTTTTTCAGATTTGTTATCTGTTTTAGTTTCAGTTTTTACTTCTTTTTGTTTTTCTTTGTCATTGACAACGACCAATTCTTGTACCGATTTAGCCGTTTTTGGTGCTTTTTCTTCTTTAATCTTCCCTTTGATAACTTCATAATTACCCCTATCCTCTTTAACTATGCGTTCTGCTTCATCATCAGGCAGGGAAAATATATGTCCTGTCGGAATAAATTTTATTTCAATCATTTTATGCTCCTTAAATTAAAGGGGCGAAAACTCGCCCCTAATCTATAAACCTACTTTTTTGCCTATTGCATAAATAGTTCCTGTAAAACTTGAACCAAAATCAATATCAATCGCACGGTCGTTATTTATAAACCTTGCAGGATCTTGAATTTGGAATACAGTTGTTGCCGATTTTTCAGCAGTTAAAGTTAAGTCACCTAACATAGAGTTAGGGAATTTTTCACCCTTTTTAAGTGTAATTGTCGCATCAGCATTTGCAGTATTACTAACGACAATAAACAAAGTATTATTCATACAAGCCATTGCATTTGTTAATGTAATGCCGTTTGCGACCGTTACTGTTTTGGGAGTGATTTTTACAACACCTGCGGAATCGGTATTTTCGATTACAGGTAATTGAATTGATATTTCATCTCTTGCCATAAATTGTTTCCTTTCAAATTAAAGAGCAAGCAACTTGGTTGGCGGCATTAAACGGGTACGGCTTCCGCCTTTCACCCTCTGCCGCCAATCCGCTTATGCTGCTCTTGTTGATAATACTAACGGTGCGTTGATTTTTACTGTTCCTAAATAATCAACTCTCGGTGCTCCAACACCAAATAAGCCATAGCCTTTATATCTCGTATTAAAGTTCTTTTCAGGCATATAGTCTTTCATATTCAAAGATTTTGAAACACCGCCTGCGAGGGTTTTACCTTTAATACCAAATAACGGATAATATGTAGTTGTACCGTTTTCTTCAACACCTGCGACATTGTTTGAAACAACAATATCCCAACCTGCTAAATGTCCGATAAAACCTTTTGCCATTTTCTTATGACCGGATTCAACATATTTAAGTTCATCAAGTTTGCCTAAATAGAATTGATATTCCGGTGGAACAATAGCAACCATTTGACCGTCAATCCAATTTGTATGACCTTTTCTATCACCTCTTTTAAATTCTGCCTGCATATATGCTAAAATTTCTTTTGCATAATCAGCATCCAAAGTGATAGCGGAATTATTTGAACCGGATAAATAGTGTCCTGCCCTTGTATAAAGTTTTCCGTAAGCCGTATCAACTGCGGCTGCAAATTGCTTAATAGCATCTGAAGAATATTCTTTTGCTAATTCAACTTTTTGTTTCAAGTCGGGAGCATTTGCAATCTGCTGCTTTTTGACTTCATCAACTTCAAAATGAAAGGCTTTACCCTTATCAAATTTTACTTTTGCGGTAGTTGTATTTGTTAATTCCGCATCAGGTAAATCACCGCCTGTATAATCAAACAGATTTACCATAGCAGGCATAATTACATCAACTTCCGCACCGTGACGAACTCCGTCTTTGAGTTCCGTGTGTGCCAACTGACCTATTACCATTTCGTCATAAATGTATTTATTATATGCTTTGGTAAAGGTCGTAATCATTAACTGTTCTTCTGACATATATTACTCCTTTTGCTTTTTATTTCTAAACAAGTTCACCTATCGCCTTATCAAGTTCTTCGGGCGAATAATCATCAATGTTTTTTGATGATGTATTTTTCTGAATAGTTTTAGGAGTTAGATTTTTAAGATTATCTAACTCCTTATTGTTTTCTTTATTTGCGTTTTGTTCTGCAATAAACTCACGTCTAAAATACTCTTTCAAGTTTTCAAGATGTTTTATA
>JAFVDH010000052.1 GCA_017478515.1 bacterium | reverse complement strand
CCGTTTCCAAATGCCAATCCGCCGTTTACATCAGGAGTAACAGAACTTGATACTAATATTGAAGAAGTGGTTAAATTAGAATCTTTCGTTACAGTATAAAGATAAGTAGAAGCAGAAGTTGTATTTGTTCTTTCATCAAAATAATACTTTCCATTGTATTCAACACAGTTATATGGTGTACCGTTTGCATAAGTGATAGGAACACTAACTTTTCCATAAGGAGTAAATACCGATAATGATGTTGAATCATAATATTTTCCTGTCATTACTTCTATATCGTTATATGTTAAATAATCCCAAGCCCTTTTGTATGCGGCTTGCGACCAAGTGCCTGTATCGGTTGCATATTTATAAACATAATCATCATAGGCATAATATACATCATTATTTATTTTGCCGATTATTGCAGAACTCATAGTGTCCGCCCAAGCACTATTTGACTTTGTGTAGCCGAGAGTATAAGTTATATCACTTAAAGATGCCATACTATCGTAAAAAGCACCATTTTCATATTTCCAATCAGAACCATATATTTGATTAGAAAAATTATTATTGGTTAAACTTGTAAAATTAGCATTTGATAAATTTGCATTGGTCCAATTTGCATTTTCAAAATAAATTCCGCTTAAATTTGTATTGGTTAAATTAGAAGATATTATTGAAGTGCCTGACAAATGGCTTCCGCTTAAATTTGCTCCAGATAAATTTGTATTAGATAAAACAGTTGAAGAATTACAAGATGTTTTACTTGAACATTTTGTTGTATTAGAAACGGTAACATTTTGAATATTTGCACCTTTTGAAGCCAAATGTTGCAAAACTTCATTTCCGTAATAATCAATAACTAAAATATTATTTTCTAAATGAAAATCAACACCGTATTTTTTATTCGATAAATCAACATTACTTAAATTTAAAGAAGTAAAATTTGCTCCGGTTAAATCAGTATTAGTTAGATTTGCATTTCTTAAATTTGCCCCTTTTAATACCGTATTTGAAAGTATTGTTGTACTTAAATCAACATTGGATAAATTTGTATTTGTCAAATCCATATTAGATAAATTGACATTGGTTAAATTGCAATTATCTAAAATTGCACCTTTAAGACATACACCGTCTAATGTGGTATTTGAAAAAATAACACCGTTAAAACTTACGACATCATATATCTTTTTTAAGCCGTCTTTTCCTTTTATCATAAAAACCCCTTAACTTATATAGTGTTCAATTATTGTAGGTTTATTTTTTATAAAATCTTTTTTACTGTTATCTGCTTGTTCCCAATCCGATTGAATTTGCCTGTCGGCTGAAACTTCTGCCCATTTTTTAGTAGAATGAACACCGCCTATTGATTCAACCTGTTCATCTGTACCTTCTGCCCAAATATATGCTTTATTTGCATTTGTTGGAGCAGTATTTATAAAATCAATATTTTCAGCACAAATACTAACCGCATTATTATTTTCAGATACAGTAACAACATCTTCAGATATATTAGAAACATTTGTTATATCGCTATTTATTTGAGCCACAGTTGTTACATCTTCATTGATATTTGCAACAGTATTAACATTATTGATGTTTCTTGAAACAACACCAATCGTATTATCTGTATCTAAATCATTTGCAACAGTTTGAATGTAGTTATTTGTTAAAAAATCATTAGATACGGCAATAAATCCTGCATTTGTTAATATTTCATTTTTTGCATTTTCGGCAGAATTAGCAGAACTTAAAGCATTATTCATATAGGTATTGCATTGTCTGACATAATTTTCAGCATCAGTTTTTGCTATTCCTGCCGTTTCAACAGATATATCAATAGTGGTTTCATTTACATAAGTAGTTATATTCAAAGAATTATTGATATAGGTAATTTGTTCATTTACACCGTTTTTTACAAGAAAAGGAATAACGGAAGTTATAGTTCTTATTTTATTATTTGTATCAATAAGTTTTAATTCACCGTATTGTTTTCCTAATTTAAGATTAGATGTTATTTCACTTGATAAAATAATTTCAAATCGCTTTGAACTTAAATCCCCGTAAGTTAAAGTAACATCACCAAGTTGAAATGTTGCGGTAAATCCGCTTAAATCATAATCTGTATTAAAAGAAACAACTACAAATTGATCTTCCAAAAAATTTGTATCGTCACCTTTTATAATAGTTATATAATCCATTATTCACCTTCTAAATCGCTTACTCTATCCGACAAATTCGCAATATCGCTTGTATTTTGCTGAATATTTGTTGAATTTGCAGAAATTCTTAAAGATAAAGCCGTTATTTGTGCCTGTAAATCGCTAAAGTTTCTGTTTAATACAGTTGAACTTGCCAAACTACCGTATTCAATTTCTTCTATTGCCATAATCTTCTTGCTCCAATTCTTTATAAACTCGTTTCATCTGCCTATCAAAGTCAATTTTGTTGGCTTTCATCTTTGGCTTAAATTTCTCTATTGCTTCGGTATCGCCTTTTAATATGCACTCTTTCAAATACTCTCTTGCTTTATAAACATTTAAGCCTTTTGAAGTTGAATAAAACATATTTACAGGATTAAAACCGTTTTTACTGTCGGATATGGTAAACGGTGTAAAAGTATCTTTGTATCTTTCGCCAATAGAAGATTTGTTCCAATTATCCGTTAGTTCATCAGAAAGTTTTGTTGCAACCGGATTTATAAGCGGGGCAGTTTTAGATGCCGCTTTTCTAATTGCACTATTTGGCATATCTTCTATTATTTCAGGTACTTCAAGAGCCTGTTTCCCTGTTCTTGCATAAAGTTCCCTGCCGTTTTCATCGTTTCCTATGTATGGGCGAGGAAATAAAGTTTCAACAACCTTTTTTCCTGTTCCGTCTTTTTCTGTAAAACGATTATTACTATATGAAGAATAATTTATCCCTTCTTCGTATTTGTCAGGGTTATTATGCTTATCAATAGCACGGTTGCAGGCATTTATAAGGTTTGAATAAATTGCCGTTTGAATCAAGAAAGTCATAAAATACCTTCTTGCCTGTTCACCCCTTATTCCTGCTCCTTCAACATCATTAGTAAATGAAGAAAGTCCGAGTTTTCTTGATAATTCTCTTGTTGCAGCACCAAACTTTGAAGAATTAGCAAATTCATTTAAGAATTTTTGTCCTGCTTCAGAAGAAAATATCGCCAATGATTGACGAACCGTAGCAGACATATTCCAATCCGGTGAAAGTAATAATCTTCTTGCACCTTTTAAGGTTTCGGGTTTTATTCCTAAACTATCCCAATTCTGACCGCCAAAAGTATCATTTACAAGTTGTCCGATTTCTTGTCTGACATTATCAGATAAAGTTATTTTTCCTTTTCTTGAAACACGGTCTATAAGGTTTTGATAAGCATGCAGTTTATAAGTATTGTGCAAATAGTTCCAAAGGAATTTATTATTTGCATCAATATATGCTTTCATAGGTTTTGTAACAATTTTACCTGCTCCCAAAGTAACTTTATCAACAAGGTTTGAAACACCGTCAATAAAGGTATTAAATTCCCCTATGTTTATATCGGATATTGCTCCAAACTGAACACCGTCTTGAATTGCCTGTTTTACGGCAGGATTGTCTTTAAATACTTCAAAATTATTGTTCTTGATTCCGTCAATAATTTTAGGTAAATTCCCTAATGTCTTGAATGTTTTAAAAGGAACAATACCTTCGTGTGCTGCCGCACTTTCCGTTAAAGCAACAACGTGCATACCGTTAAATAAGAATTTACACCCTTTTGCAAAATTATTTACGGTATCGTATGCATTTCCTGCTTTTTGAAGTAATTTCCCTGCTAAAGTCTTTGCCGCTTCGCTTTCATTCGCTGCTTCAAGAACAGGTTTTGCAATTTCTTCAAGTTCTTTAGCATAACTTGGATTTGCCTTTTGTATTTTCTTCAATTCTTTCATAAATTTAGCATTTTCAGCCGCATCTATAAGTTGATGAGAGTGTATTTTTTGAATTTCAGCATAATCTAAAGTTTTAGGTCTTAAATCAATGTGCATTTCTTGACCTTTTCCCATAGGAATATCAAGGCCGTTTTCAATACCTTCCTTGTAAGAGGGAATTTTCCTTGCTTTTTCAAACTGCGATTTGGTTTTGAGTTTTGAATAATAATTTTTTAAAGCCGCTTTTTCATTTTCGCCCATATCCCAAATATGCGTAATATATTCATCCGGTGACATAGAACTTTTAGCATTTTTTACTTTTGCAAGGTCGTTCCAATACGTTTCCATATCGTCAAAATGGTTCTGTGCAACTGTTCTCAAAACTTCTTTTTGGTCTTGATTTAAGCCGTTAAAAACTTTTACTAAATCTGGTCTGTCAAAATTTGCAATCGGCAAATCCGTATTTTCACGAATAAAAGGTAAAACTTCCCTTAAACTTTTAGAATCAATATTTAGTGCATTTGCAATATCATCAATTTGTGATGAAAATTTATCAATTTTCTGTAATGCTTCATATTTTGAAGTATCAATATTTGCTCTGCGGTTTTGTATAAGTTCACGAACCTTATCTTCAGCTTCCCCATAATTAGGTTTTTGAATAGTTTGATTAACACTACTATTCCTGTTTTTTGCCTTGTTTATAACATCTTTTGTTCTACCGAATTTTGTTGCAATCTTTCCTGCAAGACCACCTATTGCACCGCCAAAGACCGCACCTGTTCCTGCTCCTTCAACCGTGCTTTGAGCAATTCCTTTAAGGTCTTTATCTTCCATAAGACCGTTGCCTGCTCCAAACATAGCACCGGAAGCAAGACCTGAACCTATGCCACGACCGATATTTTTTGCAATAACTCTTTTTGCAATTTGAGAAAAAGCAGGTTTAGCAAGTCTTAAAGCAAGTCTGCCGCCAATATTAGCCGCACCACCAAAAGGAATAAGACAACTTCCTATTTCTAATGCCGCACCACCATATAATTTTGCCACTTTAATACGGTGTTCACGGTCAATTTTCTTTCTTTCGGCTTCACCAATTTCTTTAATTTTCTGAACTTTTTGTTCTTTTGTTAATTTGGTATCTCTTAAAACCATATCATAAGGGGATAATTCCTCATTATATTCAACTTTCCCTTCTAACTTTGCAGGCTGAAAATCAATACCGTTATTTGTGTTTTGAGTATTTGTTTCCGGCTGAAAGTCTATATTATTATTCATAGGAATTTGAGATTGATCTTCTAATTGAAAGTCAATCTCTTGTTTATCTTCTTGAAAATCAATCATTATAACTTCTTATATCCTTTTTTGATTGCTTCCGCTAATTGTGATGCAGGAATTGAACCCACTTTTCCGTCAGGTGATATAACCTTAACTCTTGGAGTATTATCTTTTTTACCGCCTGTGTTATTATGCGATTGAGGTTTTTCGCCATAAGTAATATGCGTTGTATTTTTTTGTTCGGGTTTTGGCCCGTATGTAACGTGAGTATAATTATGGCTATCGGGTTTTTCCCCATATTCGACTTTAACAACATTTTTACCCTCGTTTTTGGCACGATAATAGTTTG
>JAFVDH010000051.1 GCA_017478515.1 bacterium | reverse complement strand
TATAGGAGATATATCAGCTGATGGGAATATGTATTTTAGTAAAAAACTTCCAAATCAATATGTTGATGCTCAAAAATTTTATGAAAAAGTAAGAAAAGATTTTCCTAATCAAGAAATTGTTTTTACGGGTCATTCGTTAGGTGGTAGTCTTGCTCAGTTAATGTCAAATAAAACAGGGCACGAAACAGTTACATTTAACGCCTATGGTGTTGCAGACTTATTACAAGGGAATATAAATGATAATCTTAATATAAGAAATTATGGAAATATAAATGATATGGTCTTTAACGCTAATATTGATAACCAGCTGGGGAAGATATATATGATTAGCGATGATAATAAAAATTCTAATTATACAACAACTTCTTACGTTGGGGAAAATAATAGTGGAAAATATCCGAGGAAATATCACTTTACGGAAACTATGGGTGACTTAGAGGACGCTGTTGAATATAAACCAAATCGTTTGGAAGGGCGGGTCAGTATGGATATTGATTTTAAAGATATTGATACAAATAGAATATTCACAAATGAAGAAATCGGACAAATGTCATCAGATGAATTTAAAAGAAATGAAAATTTTATTGACCAACAATTAAAATTAGGCAGAATAATGACAAAAGCGGAAGCAGAAGAAAAAGTTAGAAATGGCGATTTAATTTGGGTAAATTCATATACACGAGATGACGGAACAGAAGTAAGCGGATATTACAGAAGAAAATAATTTTGGGAATTAAAAGGAGAATTTTGCTCTCTGGATTAAATCCTCCACCATTTTCAAGAAGAAGTCGATAAGACTTCTTTTTTTATGCAAAAATTCATCCAAAGTGCGGGTTTTAGTGCAGAATAGAGAATCTTAGTTCTTAAACATTGAGAAATTTTAATAAAACTATCTCAAAGTCTCTTTTTGTCCGTATTTTCACTTCGAAAGATATAGGGAGAATGACAAATGATGAATTTGAGGATAGTGAAGAATTTATTAATATTTTACCAGCAAATATTAATTTATATAGAGGATAAAATTTATGTAAAAGATGTTTAAAATAAAATAGGAGAGAGGTAATAAAAATGATTACAAGTATAGGTTCAAGCAGAGAAACGCTTGCAGAAATTCTTGCAAAATTAAATTCGCCAACATCTGACAGTACTGCATCTACGCAGAATACTACAGGATTAAACAATTCATTAAATGGGTTAAAATCAGTTGACGATTTAAGCTTAGAATTCCAAGAAAATCTAATGAATTTTCTGATGAAAACAAAAGACACAACAAAAGAGAATTCAACATCAGAAATTGGCACAGAAAACGATAACAGTGAAATAGTCTCAAAACTTGGCATCCCTGCAGGATTGGACTTAGAACAAAATTTAGAATCAAATTCTTTAGTTGAAAAAATAAAAAATATGAATTTTTTAAAAGCCTTTGACTTAGATAAAGACGGAAGCCTGACAAAGAATGATTTTAACATAGCAAAAGAAAAATCACCGCTTGTATCAAACGTAGTTAATGCATACAATTCCGCAATAAAAAATAATTCAACAATAGGAAGTCAAGCATCAAACTTTATACAATCAATGATTAACCAATATAAAGACAATCCTTTAAACCTGGTTGCACAAGCAGCTGAAATTTTTGCATAACAACAAAAGATAATAACAAATAATAAAAGTCTCGCAAATTTATGTTATAATTAGTAATAGCAATCTGCGAGGCTTTTAATATGAAAAAATTTATAACAATATCAATAATCAGTACATTACTAACAGCAGGAATGGCATTTGGAGCGAAATACAAAGTTAACTCTTCAGGCACGGTAAAAACAAACGGCTCAGTAGTAAATCAAAATTTGTATAATGTATATTCAACCCAAAATTACAACGCAGGAGCAAACACTTCTCAAGTTCAAATAATTGATTTAGTAATGGATTATTCAGGTTCAATGGCAAACTGGATAATTCAGGCAAAAAGAACCATGAGCTACGTTATTTCACAAATTCCGGATACAACAAAAGTTGGACTAAGAGTATTTGGTCAAGCAGACTATAATTCACAAAAGGCACAACAAGGGACAGTACACGAGATAAAAAAAGTAAACGGAAAATATAAAGCAGTAACAACAACGGCAAATCCATCAACAGGAACTAATACAGGAGCATGTTCAGCGACATCTCAACTTGTTGCACTAACACAGGCAAACTCAACTGCCTTAATTAACGGAATGAATTCTGCAAGAATAGGAGGTTCAACACCTATGGTTTACGGACTTGACAGAGCTGCGGCAGAAGACTTAACACAAGATAGAACAACTCCTAAAAAAATAATTTTAATAACTGACGGCGGAGAAAATTGCGGAGGCGACCCTTGTGCATTTGCAAAACAGTTAATGCAAACCCGTTCAGATATCCATATTGATGTTATATTAGTTGATTCAGGTTCTAATAAATTATCTTGTCTTGCAACGACTACAGGCGGACATATGTATAAAGTTAATGACTTATCAAAATTTTCCACAGTATTAACTCAATCTATGCAATCACATCCTGTTCAAACATCTCAACCACAACAAGAGCAGCAAGAACAGCAATACGAATTTTATAAAGATTAAAAGAGCACTAATGATATAATAATTTAAATCAATTTAGCGAAACTTCATATCTGCCGTCGTACATTTTAACGGTAAATTTGAGAGTTTCGTTATTGTACGATGACGGAGGAGAGTTGAAAACAGGCGTAGACATTATTGCATTATAAACAATATCGTTTAGAATTCCGTTATCAGATTGTTTAACAAAACTTCTGTTTGTAAGAGTTCCTGATTGAGATATTTTAAAAGAAATAACGCATGTTCCATCTCCTAAAATACTTGTAAAGTCTATTTTTGAGGCTAATTTATTTCGTAGAGCAATTTTATAATTAATCATCTCTTGAGGATTTACTGTTTTAACTTGTTGAACAGGAGCAGGTTTTGTTTGAGATATTACATTTTTAACCTGTTGAGAAGTAGAACTCTTAACAGGTTGTTGAGGTTTTGTTTGTTGTTTTTGCTGGGACTGAATAGGTTGAGTTTGTATAGGTTTTGTCTGCTTTTGATTATTTATAACAGGTTTTTGCTGTATTGGTTGAACTACTTTATTTTCGTTTTTTTTTACTTCAACAGGTTGTGAAATTTGAATTTGTTGTTGATCAATAGGTTCTTCTTTAACAGTTGATTGTTGAGAGTCTGCTACTGCTTTTGCCGGCAAAGTATTATCCCATATTTTATCAATAGGCGGAATATTTTTGTTTGTTGTTTGAGTCTTTTCGATATTTTTATTTGAAACACTATCTTCTTTCGGATTTCCAACAAAAAATATAACTAAAACTGATAGTAACAAACAAATTAAAAATATAGTTAATGATATTGGTTCTATTTTTATTTGAGGAATATTCGGCTTTTCAAACTTTATTACCGGTTCTGATTTTTGTTTTTCTTGTTTCGGGTCTAATTTTGGAATATCATGTTCTAATTTTTTTGTTTCAAAAAAATTAATAGATTTTTCTTCTTTTACAGGTTCTTTTTCAACAGGAGTTTCAACTTTTTCAATTATTTCATCAAAAGTATCATTCCCGCAATCACAGTAATCAGGTTTTATATCAAATTCGCTTCCGCATTCTTTACATCTGAACATTTATTTATCCTTTAATTATCTTTTAACGGTTTCCATATCGTTATAATCACTTGGTGTACTGTATTTAGAAGTGTTAGAAATTTTAAATCCGCCTTCCACATTAGTTATAACACGATTTGACCCAAAAGGAAAATCTAAAATTGAATGACCTTGATAACCTCTTATTACAGGAGCTATAAATTGAATTGCATAAGGAGTATATGTTGGAGTTAATGACCATGTTTTTACATTAGACACTTTACCGTATTTATCAACTGTAAAAGTAAATTTGAATACTGTTCCTGTCGGAATATCGGGCAGTTTTGAATCTCTCATAATTTGATTTTGCAAGTTTGAACGCCATTTATTCCAAGCAATTTCTTCTTGTTGTTCTGTTAATACTTGTGCTTGTGGTTTTGTTTGAGTTTTTTCAACTTGTTTAGCAGGTTTTTGAACAGACGTAGTCGCTGTTTTTGTTACAGTTGGAGAGGATTTAACCGTTTGAGTTTGAGCAACAGGTTTCGGTGTATTCACAACTGTTTTTTGAACAGGCTGAATTTTTTGTTCAACTTTTGTCTGAACAGGTACAGAAACTGGTTTTTCTACGACTTTTGGCTTTTGTATCTCTTCTTGACTTATTGTTGCTATAACTTCGTTTGTTTTAGTTTCTTCCGGTTGAATATCAGAATTTGTCAAAACATAATTTGAATCTGTTATCAACAAAGTCGAGTGCATTTTTGGTTTTATTGCACAGATAGAAACGGTTAATATAATTGCAATTACAAGCAATATTTTTATGAATGCACTATAATTCATTATTCTCTATCAAATTTATCAATAACTTCACTGCAAGCAAAAATTTCAAACTTTGTTGAACTTAACATATAAGTTTCTGCAATCAAAATAGCGGTAGGAACTAATGCTGCTAAAAAGCTCAATAACATTCCGCCTAAATCACCACCCATTTCTTGCATAAAATATGAAACATTCATAGAAAATTCAATAAATATAATACATAAACCAATTACAAAAGATTGACGCATTTCTGTATTTAATTTTCTAATGCCTTCAAGTCCGAATATTTCAACACCATGTTGAAGATAATTGCTAAATCCGTCTGTTTTAAGAACATTTGATGCTTGAATTTTTTTGTTACAAGTAAAAGCATTAACAAACGCAAAAAATGCAAAAACAATCATAACAGAAGCCAATACCAAAAATACAGGGCTGAATCTTAAACCAGAAACTCTTATCCATCCCGCAGCTTCAGGGAAACACATTGCAAGAGTATTAGAAACCCCATACGCCAAAAACGGAGCTGTAATAATACCTAAACCTATTTCTCCGAAAGCTTTTATTTGAGTCATAAAAATTTTATCTTTAAGATTTCTGATTTTTATAACACTCAAATTATTAACAAATCTTTCAATCCAATTTTGATACTCTTTAATAACTTTTTCAAAATCTTGTCTATATTGTAAATGATTTAATTCATCAGATAAAACTACGCTGTTATGCTTAGAATATCCGCAAGCAACGGCAAGAGTAACTGCCAATGTTGTAAAGAATAATGATATTAAAACAGCAAATACAGGTATTGTTTTTGGAGTTAAGAAATAAAGAACATTTATTACATAAATTGCAAGATAAAAAATAGAAGGAATCATAATTGCAAATTTTTCCGCAATTTTGGAAACTGTCGTATCTTCACCTAATTTATTTTGCAAATACAAAAATATACCCTGTTTTAAAATCAATCCTATACCGTAAATTATAAACGCAAAAATAAATATAACTTTTAAATTCGCAGGCATTTGAATTACATTTCCCGCATCAGTTAAAGGCAATCCCGTTAAATAATTTGAAACCCCAAAAGAACAAACAAAAGAAGCAAGTAAAAGTGCAATGTGCATACAAATACCGCCTTTTGAATTCATTGAAAGTTTTTTTGTAATATCATTTATCGGATGAGTTATTTCATTAATTATAGAAATTCTTGCCTGTTCAATTTCTGCTTTTCTTTTTTCAAGTTTTAATTTAGCCGCCGCATTAACATCATTACCGTAAATTTCTTTAACATCAGCTTCCGTAAGATTTTCTTCTTTTAATGTTGAATATGTTGAAGAACCAATCATTTTAATCATAATAAATTCATCAGTTCCGTCAACCATAATTTTGCAAACTTTATCAACTTCCAATTTCGCAGGAATAGGTTTACCTTTAAATAAAAATTTATCGCATCCGAATTGATTTAAAATAATACATTTGTTTTCATTCGGATTATATTGAACAGTAAGCATACAATCAAAATCAACATCAAGTTTAAAATCAAACCCGTCATTTGAGCAAATATTTACTAATTCTTTATCAGTAAAAGTTTTTTCTTTATTTTTAGAAATAATAGTAAAAGCCATATAAATAATATCTCCTATCTTCCAATAGCGTCTAAAAATCTGCGTTGTGCTTTTTGAGCATTTTGCTCGTTAGCAATAACTAATTTTTTTTCACCCAAAACAGGGTTTAAAGTTTCTTTAACCAAATCCAGTTTTTCAGGATGAGCATAAACAAACATCATAGCCAAATCAGGTGCATATTGTTGAACAGCCTCAACATTTTTAGGTAAAATATCCCAATTAACCTGTTTTGCAACATCCCCTTCGTTTTCTAAATCTCCAATAACAACTATTGCAGGGACATAACCCTCTTTCTTCATTGTTAAACAGTGAGAAAAAGCTTTTTTCAACCCCTCACCGTATGCAGTACCATAGTCATTTTTATCATATTTAGTAAATTCATTAACAGCCTTTGTAATACCTGTAGAATCACTTGGAGAGCCTTCATAAATCAAATATGATTTTTGAGAAACTTTCAAAATTTTTACTTCATCTTCAGGGTCAAGTATTGAACATAAAGATTTTAAGTATTTAATTTGTTCCGGTAATTTTGCCTGATTAGACGCAGATGAATCTACAACAAAAATAACTGCTGATTTATGAAAATCATCAACTTTAATATTTTTTGCCGCAACAAAAAGCAATTTGCCAATAACAGAAATTGCTAAAATTAAAAAACCTAATATAATTAATCGTTTATTCATAAATTTTTCCTTATAAATTAGTATTGAAAAGAAACACTTAAAGCTTTAGAAAGCGTTAAATCAAGCTCTGTATAAACAGGAATTTCAGCATCAATACCTGCTTCCACACCGGATTTAACAGCACCAAGACCTGCACCGCTTGCCGCACCTATTGCAATCGCCGAACCATAATTTACATCACGAGAACATAATGCAACCACCAATCCGCCCAAAGCACCCCAGAGTGCACCATAAGCAATATTTCTGGCTGAACTTTTCAATTTACCGTCATTTGTAACCGTAAAATCAACATCTTCAACGGAAATATCATAAGTTTTGCCATCAACAGCTGTTAACTTATTAAAATTAATAACAACTCTTCCGTTTAAAGAACCGTATGTTGCATGGCGAGCTTTTGATAAATAACCCGTAACCAAACTGCCCTGAGGAGCAATGATATGTCCATTATAAGTCCAATCATCAGTAAGTACCGCAGTAACAGTATCCCCTTTATTTGCAGTTGCAGTATTTATAGGCGTTTGAAGATATATCTTAAAACTTGTACCTTTTTCGACTTTTCCGACATAACCCTTTAATGTCGTACTTTGCGGAGTTTGTTGAGGAGTATAAACATTTTTTTGTTGTGTCGGTTCTGAAAAATCATATTGAACATTTCCGTCATACATCAAAACCTTTTGAGCTTGGGATTCATAAAGGCTTATATACTTCTGATTTTGTGTTTGTTCGTAGGTAATATTTGCTTTTTTTAAAGCTTTTAAAATATTTTTGTCTACAGTGTTATTATCAGTTGACTGAAAGTAATAAAACAAATTATTGCCTGTTGTCTGCAAAATAACAATAATATAATTTGATGCATCCGCTTTCAAAACCGCATAATACGGGTCTTTCTTGTGAATATTGTATTTGCCGTTATCAATTAGGGGTTCAACAATTGTTTTTACGGTTGATTTATCAATATTTTTAACAAAATAAAGATTAGAAACTGCAGCAAAACAAGTATTTACAGACAAGAAATAAAATAATATCAAAAATAAAACTGAGAATTTTTTCATATTACTAATTACCTCCAACTTGCTTTAGCTGAGTAGTTGTAGTTTGTTTGGTCGTGGTAACAGAACCGTCTGTGTTAAATTTTATAAGGTAGTCAATAACACTTAAAGAAAACTGTTTATGCATAACAGGTTTTTGTATAATAATCCCGCCCGTTAAAACTAAACAAACAAATATAATAACAATAAAAAATGGTTTATTCACAATAAAACTACTCCGTTTCTAATAATATTATAAGAATAAAAGCCCAAAATATCACAAAAATAGCAAGTTTTTTAACATTAATTAACCATAAACCAATCAATTTCAGATAGTTTATGCTGTTTTAAAAAATCATTGCAAGCTTTAAAATGATTACATTCAATAAAACAATTATCTCCCTTGCCCGCACCCAGAGGAGAGGGATGAGTTGACGTTAAGACCAAAACATTTTCTTTCCCCTCAAAAAACGGTAAAGCCCTTTCCTGAGCTTTATTTCCCCATAACATAACAACCAAAGGACTGTTTTTTTTTGATAATTTTTCTAAAACTAAATCAATAAACGGTTTCCAAAGTTTTAAATTTTTATTTTGAGATTTTTCATCGTAAAAAGTTAATGCCGTATTCAACAGCATCACGCCCTGTTCAGCCCATGATGTAAGTTCCCAAGTTTTAAATTCAAAATTTGTTGCAAAATTTTTATTGATAACTTTAAAAATATTTTTTAAAGAGGCAGGACATTTTTCCGCTCTGCTGGAAAAGGCCAATCCATGTGCGTGTGCAGGATTTGGATAAGGGTCTTGACCCAAGATTAAAACTTTAACAGCCTCAAAATCCGTATATTTGAACGCATTAAAAATATCCTCTTTTTTAGGAGTTAAAAACAGGTTTAGAGCTTGTTCAAAAATATTTTGAACAAGCTCTAAACCTGTTTCACCTAAAACATTATCCCAACTTTCACTAATAGAAAATTTTTCGTTCATAAAAAAATTCTATCATAGATATGTTCTTTATTATATTAAAACTTTATATTTTTCACACTATCCTTATCACCGGAGCGTTTCCAGGAAATATTCTCTTTTATAATTTTAGCCGGATTTCCTGCAATAGCACAATAAGGTTTATCAATAGATTTTGCAACAACTGCACCCCACCCTATTATCGTTCCGTCAGGAATATTGACATTTTTTAATATAGTTACGTTTTTTCCTATCCAACAATTATCACCAATTTTCATATCTTTTACGTAATTTATTAAATGCCCGCTATCTTTATCGTAAATAGGATGTCCATCAGTATTATACAAATTTATCCCTGAAGAAAATAAACAATTATCTCCAACTATTATGTTATTATTACTTTGATATGTTGTTATGGCAATATCCTCTATATATACATTTTTACCAATATTTATATGCACATTTTTTAATTCTTCGTCAGTTTCAGAAACATTATTAATATTAATATGCAATTTAGAAGTTATATGCAAGCCTTTATCAATATTTACTGAACAATTAGAAGCCTTTATTCCAATTATTAATTCACCGGTAAATCCTTTTTCAAATATTTTATCTATCTTTATTAAATTATTATCACCAACAATATTCACTCGTACATCTGAAAATTTTAGTAAATCAATTTTATCCGTAATTATTTTATTATTTTCACCAATAATATTAATATTTGGTTTCTTCTTTTTACCTCTTAAAATATCAATAAAATTTTGAATAAAATAATTTCTCATTAAAATCCTTACTTAACAAAATGAATAGAAACAATCAGACAAAACTCAAAAATAGATATTGCTAAAAACAAAATATAAAGCTCTTTATATTTCCAAAATTTTTGAACAACATCAATATAATCCAAAACAATCTGATTATCCTGCCTAAACAATTCCATATGATTTTTCATCATCATTAACTTACATTTATCAGATTTTTTATGATTAAATTTTCTAGAAAGATTTCGTCGGTCTTTATTATCAGAAGTACGTCTGACATACAACAAATATTCATCAATAATCTTAAACTTAAAACCCAGTTCAATACAAGAAAGCCAAAATTCAGCATCTTCAGCATTTTCCGTCATATATTCTTTATAGCCGCCAGCCCTATAAAAATCACTTTTCCGCATTAATGCACTAACAGCAAAAGAACCATGATATGCATAACTTTCCGTCATAATAGATTTATGTTCAAAAATCCCGTTATCACGGACAGAATAACTATTAGCGGAAACAACATTTAAAGAGTTATCTCTTTCAAACTCCATAACCGCCTTTTCTATATAAGTTAAATCAATATAATCATCGCCATCTAAAGGGAAAATATATTCACCTGTACAAATCTCAACAGCCTTATTTCTTGCATATGAAACGCCTCTGTTTTTTAACGCATTAATAAAAATAATATTATCATTTTCATCCGCATATTTTTGAATAATTTTGGCACTATCATCTTTTGAAGCATCGTTATATACAACAATTTCAATGTCAGGATAAGTCTGATTCAAAGCAGAGTCAAGACACTCTTTTATAAACTTTGCCTTATTATAACAAGTAATTATAATAGATACCTTTTTCACAAAAATAATCCTTTTCGATACTTATTAAAAATAATATAGCACAAAAATAATCCTAAGCAACCCTAAATATTAAAAAGTAATCCTATACAAAGTTTTTAAGTAATCATTTATGATGTATTTAACAAGTAGGGAGATAAATAAGTGGTTTTTACGGACAAAAATCAAATCGGAGAAGTGATAAAATATTACAGAAAAAAATCAGGTTTAACGCAAGCTGAACTTGCAGAAAAAATCGGATTATCTGAAAAGCATGTCAGTAAAATAGAGCGTGGACAAAATATAATCAAATTGGATACATTTTTAAAAATGGCAGAAATTCTTAATTTTACGCTAGAGGATTTCGGATTGCAAAAAACAAGTACCGACAGCCCAAATAAATCTGAAAAAATAAACAGCTTGATTTCTATGATTAATAAATGTTCTGAAAAAGAATATACCCTAATTCATGATTTAGTAGCGGCCGTAATAAAAAACTCAAATAAATTATGAGTAAGTGAAAAAATTTATCATATAAATATACGTTTGTATAAACATAAAAATTTGTCATAATGTTATAAGAACAAGCAGGAGATAGTTTATATGATAAAAGCAAAGTACGGCGATTTAATTTTTACAATAGAAGACGACAAAACAGTAACCAGCTCAGAAAAAAGTAAGCTTACCATACTTGAAAATATTCTTGATGAAATCATATTAGACTACGATAAACCTACAAATAAAATTCCTGCTGAATTTTTAGCAGATAAACTTGAGAATATGGGATTTGAAATTTTAAATGTTGTAGATTATGGAATGGAAAATGTACCCAAAAGCAGAATATATTAATCAAAGACCTATTATAAAATTCATAAAAAAGAGGATGCCGTATGACAATCCTCTTTTTTAATATTAATTTTTTATATTATTAGAATGTATAAGCAACTCTTCCAAATACACCAGGATCACTAGGTTTAGCAGTATTAAATTCAACACCTGCACCAACAGATAATTTTTCATTTACACGGTAATCAGCGTTTGCTGAAAAAATACCTTTTAAATGGTTAGGAGAAGTTGCAACTCTTTTACCTTCTTCAGCAGCTTTATTATAAGCATATTGAGCCATGTCACTATGAGCAGATTCAGGAGAATTTGTACAATCTAATTCTGAACCTAAACCTGTATGTTCACCATATTCTAAAGCAGCATTAGCACTAACAGTTAAATTTTTAGTATTATATTTTAGTCCTGCACTTAAACCAGCAGCACCGTAAGCATTATTATAGTTATGAACAAGTGTTTCATCACACCAAGTTCTTTGTTTGTCAAATTTAGAATCATCTACATATTTTGCATCAGCATTTGTTGTATGTTCACCTCTAACATATGCACTAGTATTCCAAGTTAGAGAATTATTTCCTTGTTCATAAATTTTTCCGCCATAACCAAGACTTAAACTTGCTGTTTGAAAATTTTTACCTGCTGATACACTTGCTGATGCAGAAAGACCACTTTTAACGCCAGGTTTATTATAATCGGCATGATCAAAAATAGCAAAAGCTCTAACATCACCACGTCCGGCAGATGAACCAGCAAAGCTATCTCCTTGATAATAGCCTGCACCTATACTAAAATTATTAACATTGTGTCCAATACCTTGTGTCATAAAATTCTCCTCGTGTGTTATGTATTATAATTTATCTCTTCTTGAATATATAAAGTGTATTTTGGAAAATTAATTGACATTATTTTTCGCATAAATTTTAAACAATGGTTAAAACGCAATAACAACAAGATTCTTTTTGTTTACAAATATTAACAAAAATTTCGTATAGTTAAAAATCATTGATAAAAAAGTTCTACAGCCGTTGGCGATTGCTGAGCCTTACGGATGTTGATACCCAAATGGGTTGAACCTCGGTTTTTATGACCTGCGGGAATAAAAACTCAGGTGAGAGTTCTCCACTCCTCAATATCAAAAAAATCGTCGATTTCTCGACGATTTAATGGCTGGGGTAGGAAGACTCTCTACAGCCGTTGGCGATTGCTGAGCCTTACGGATGTTGATACCCAAATGGGTTGAACCTCGGTTTTTATGACCTGCGGGAATAAAAACTCAGGTGAGAGTTCTCCACTCCTCAATATCAAAAAATCGTCGATTTCTCGACGATTTAATGGCTGGGGTGGAAGGACTCGAACCTCCGAAATGCCTGGACCAAAACCAGGTGCCTTACCACTTGGCGACACCCCAATAGGTACTCTTCTATATTATCAGGTTAAGAAAATTTGTCAACTTTTTTACAAATTATTCTTCTGCTGTTTTTTCTTCCGTGTATCTGCATATTCTTGACGGGTCGTAAAATGCTGTAGAATATATCAGCAAATCATTATCCGGTGCAAAGTATTTACGCATATATTCTCTGTTTGTTATACGCTCCACACATGTATATGAGTCGGCATTATCTTTCAAATAACTGGCAAAAATCCTTTGCTTATGCGACAACTTGTAATCCTTCAAGTTCTTTATGATGTCCATACATGCATGTTAACTCTTTTTCCATTCTCTCACCAGTCATGTTTTAATAAAAATTTACATAACATTATACGCTTTTATTCAAAATATTAAACTAAAATATAACTGCCTAACATATTTGTTAGTTAAGTATAAATGAGTTATCGCCAAAATTTGCAATACCTCTTAATTTGTTAAGAATCACCCTTACTGTCATTGTTGTTTTTGCTAAGTTTTTTCTCATATTGTTCAGCCAATTCCAATTCTTCAGGCTTAGTTAATTCGGGATTTTTCAGTTTTTCTTGTAAAATATAGTCAAAAATTTTCGCATATTTTTCACTCGGAGGCAAACCCATTTTCTTCAAATCATTACCATCTATTTCAGGTTTTATTTCGTTCAATTCATCCAAATATTTTATTGCCTTACCGTCTTTTTTCGTTATTTCGTAAAGAAGTATTGATTCAACTTCACATTTTTCAAACGCTCTAACTATCTCATAATCATTTTTTATATCAAGTTCAACAAGCTTTTTATAATCATCAACTATTTTTGTTTCAGTTTTATTCAATTCTAATTTTTCAGTATCTATTAAAGCGATATAAATAAGCCAAACATTACTCAAATTTTTATAATATTTTCGCACCAGCCCCTGAATATCATAATCAGGAAGTTCAAAATCCTTTTTCGTAATCAGTTTGTACATTTTATCGTTTACAAAAGTTTCAAAAGCCCTGTTTGAGTTAAGGTTAAATGTAGAAATCAATTCATCTTTCAATCTTTTATAGCACATATCGTAATTAATATTACTCAAATATGCATTCTGCAGGGATTTTGTATGCTCATCAAGCGAAAAACCAAACCTTACAGCGAATTTCAATCCTCTTATAATTCTTGTAGGGTCATCAATAAAGCTATTATCGTGCAAAACACGTAAAATTTTATTACTGATATCTTCTCTGCCACCGACATAATCAATAATTTCACCTGTTTTAGTATTTTTTGCAAGGGCATTTATCGTAAAATCACGTCTTATGACATCATCTTTTAACGGACAGCCTATTTCTACAACACGGGGCAAATGGCCTTTTTTAGGATAGATTTCTTTTCTTGTAGATGATATATCATAAATCTGATTATTAATTTTAACTCTTACAGTTCCGAAATCAGGGTTAGATTGAACCATTTCACATTCATCAATATTTTTACAAAACTCAATCGCATTCCCCTCAACCGTAATATCAACATCTTGACTTGGCATTTTTATCAAAATATCACGGACTACTCCGCCTATATAGTACAAGTTATCGTATTTTTCGTACAAATCAATGATGTTCATACATTCATTTTAGCCTAAAATACTAAATAAGCAATAAAATCAAGAGGGAATTATGTTACAAGAAGCCACAAAAGCACTTAACTCGGCATTTAATAACAGTTTTATAAAAAAATTAAGCCAATATTTGCATGATTGCGTAAGGGAAGAAGTTAAAAGTTCAACATTTAGAAATTTGAAAGCAGATAAGGCAAATAAGTGGATATTTTTGAAAGAAGACGAAACTCTGCTTACCAAAAATTTGGAATATCTAAAACTTTCAGCCTATGATTCAAAAATAACAGAATTATTACTGCAAAGTTCATCAGAGCAGAAAGATAAATATTTAATTTACGGATACTTGTTTTTAGTTGGGAAATCATCAAAAAAACGCAGCAACGAATTTTTAACCCCATTACTATACGCACCATGCAGACTTGAAAAGAACGGTGTAAATATAAATCTGTTTTTAACAGAAGAAATGATTTCACTAAACACAGGTGCTATTACAGCATTAATGAAAAAAGCCGATGACGATGACGAAGTTGAACAAGTTTTAAAATTTTTACTTGATGCAGTGCCAAAAGCACCGATAACACAGGAAAAACTAGATATCTTTTTAACAACGCTAAAATCAATAATTCCGGATGTAGATGTATCGCTAAATCCTGAATTAACAGAAGATGATAACGTAACAAAAGAAAAAGATTTTTATAAAGAAAAAGAAACTATAGATGCGGATAATATAGATGACTTTATAGAAGAGGAAGAAAAATCTCAAAAAGCACAAGTAAAACTTGATAAAATATGCCTCACAAGACAAAGTGCAATTATATTAACAAAACGACCTGCAACAACGGCAGGAGTTCTTCACGAATTAACCCAAATAGCGGAACGCCCGAGTGGAATATACAGAGAAACAGCCTTGAACGTTATAAATGAAGAATACTTGCAAAGTAAAGGTAAACAATTAGAAGTTCCGAAACCTGAGGGAATGGAAAACTTCTTACCGCTAACACCGTTATCCTTAAGCGATTCGCAGGAAAATGTAATAAGACAAATTGAGATGAACAAAATAGTATCAGTTTTTGGCCCTCCAGGAACAGGCAAATCTCAAACAATAGTAAACCTTGTAGCCCACTTAATAGCAGAGGGAAAAACAGTCCTTGTCGCATCAAAAATGGATAAGGCAGTTGATGTCATTGCAGACAGGCTTAACAATCTTGGAGCACCGTTTTTGGCTCTACGTGCAGGAAGACTTGATTATCAACGCAAATTAAAATATCAGCTTGAAGATTTGGCAGCAGGTAAATTTGACCTGAATGAAAACCTTGAAGACATTATTTTTAGCGAAGTTGATGATATTAAAAAACTTTTGAATGATATTAAAACTCTTGAAGATAACTGTGAAAAAATAATTAACTTTGAGGGTGAATGGCAAAAAGCTGAAATCGAAAGAAAAAATCGAGAAATTCTTCTCGGAGAAAGAAAATTTATTTCTCAAATTCTGAAAAAACAAGATGTTGAAGATTTAAATAACTCAATAAAATCTATAGAAAATAATTTTGATAAAAGCGGATTTATTGTAAATCTTCAAAATTACTCTGCAAAAGAAAAAATCAAAAAAATACTAAATCTTAAAGATTTCGAAGTAAACGAAACAAACACAGCAAGACTTAAGGATGAACTTTCATATGCAAAAATTGAAAGACGATTGAAACTTTATGAAACAGAAATTCAAAAAATAGGAAATCTTCATCTTTTAATTGACGAAATTCATAACCTAAAATCAAAGCAACATTCTCTTGTAACAAATGTTTTAAAAGCAATAAGAGTAGACTCATTAAAAGGTTTAAGAAACGACAGCCAAAAAAGAGGACGTCTGCTAACACACGCTAAATCACTTGTTTCAAGGCAACAAAACCTGCAAAACAGACTTCTTGAAACAGAAGATTTTAAACCACTATTAGAAGCATTTCCATGCTGGTGTGTAACGACTTATGCCGTATCGAGTTCTCTGCCGATGAAACCGGCTCTGTTTGACGTTGCAATAATAGACGAAGCTTCTCAATGTGATATAGCAAGCTGTTTTCCTATCCTTTTCAGAGCCAAAAAAGCTGTAATCGTAGGTGATGATAAACAACTTCCACATCTTTCATTCTTGGAAAAGGCCAAAGAACAATCATTTTTAAGCCAATACGGAATTCCTGACAGATACCAGCTAATGTGGAAATATCGTTCAAATTCAATGTTTGACATAGCCAATTTCTATTGCAATAATCCTGTGCTTTTGGACGAACATTTCAGAAGTTTACCGCCTATAATAAATTTCTCTAACCACGAATTTTACGCTGACAGGATAAAAATTATGCACCAAAATTCATCTAAAGAAAAAGTTTTGGAAATAGTAAATGTTCCCGACGGAAAAATGGATTCCGAATGCAACATAACAAGAAATACTCCTGAAATTGAAGCAGTCGTTCGAAAAGTGCATGAAATAATTCTTGAGGATGAACGAAAAAACCCTGATAAACCAATAACTATCGGGATAATTTCGCCTTTCAGAGCTCAAGTAGACCAACTCAAAATATCAATAAGAAAAGTTATATCAGAAAGAATGATGCAAAAACACGAAATAGAAATCGGTACAGCACACGCTTTTCAAGGAGATGAAAGAGATATAATCTTAATGTCATGGGCATATGCAAATGACAGCCATCCGCAAAGTTTAACTTTCTTACAAAAGCCTAATCTATTTAATGTCGCAATTACAAGGGCAAAATATAAAGTTATAAACTTTGTGTCAAAAGACGTAAATGATTTACCTGACGGGCTGTTTAGAAGTTATCTCGAATACATAAGAGAATACAACGACCACTTTAACGCCGTTATGAATAACGAAATTGACGAAAATTCATATAAAAATCCGTTAGAAAAAGAAATTGCACAAAAGATAAAAGAATTAGGCTACAGCGTAAAAGCAGGTGCTGAAATTGCAGGATTATCAGCGGATTTACTGGTAGGAAACGATTTAATCATAGAAATCGACGGGGTTGAAGACAATAAAAAAACTCATATACCAAATATGAAAAAACAATCAATTCTTGAACGTTCAGGTTTCAAAGTAAATCGAATAACGGCAAGAGAATGGTCATATTCACCGCAAATTTGCTTGGATAGAATTTTTAAAAGAAATGAAAACACTAGTGTATAACAAAATTATAGATATTAAGAAAACCAAAGGGCGGGTTTCTAAAGAAACCCGCCCTTTGGTTCTATAAATTTTAATCTTCGTATTTTTTAAATACCAAAGATGCATCATGCCCGCCAAAGCCAAAAGAATTAGACATAGTATATTTTAATTCAGCCTCAACAGGTTTATTAGGTACGTAGTTCAAATTAGCAACATCGGGATCTTGATTATCAAGATTAATAGTTGCCGGAACAAGGTTATCGTTCATAGCATTAATACAAACAATCGCCTCAACAGCACCCGCAGCACCTATTAAGTGCCCATGCATACTTTTTGTTGAACTTACCATCAAATGAGAATTCTTATCTAAGTCGCCAAAAACATTAGCAATAGCTAAAGATTCACCAATATCACCTACATGAGTACTTGTTCCATGTGCATTTATATAATCAATGTCTTTAGGTTTTATATCAGCATCTTTTAATGCAAATTCCATTGCTTTTGCAGCACTTTGACCTGTAGGATCAGGTGCAACCATATCATAGGCATCGCAAGTTTGTCCATAGCCTACAATTTCTGCATAAATTTTTGCACCACGAGCTTTTGCATGTTCCAATTCTTCTAAAACCAAAACTCCCGCACCTTCGCTCATTACAAAACCATCTCTGTCTATATCATATGGTCTTGAGGCTTTTGTAGGTTCATCATTACGTTTTGACAATGTTCTTGCAGATGAAAATGCACCTGCACCCATATTACAAACTATAGCTTCTGTACCACCTGCAAGAAGTACATCTGCATCTCCATATTGAATTGTTCTAAAAGCATCTCCAATAGACTGAGTACCTGTTGCACATGCCGAAACTATACATTTATTTACTCCTTTTAATCCGAATTTTATTGCGATTTTACCAGTCGCCATATTTGCAATCAACGCAGGTACTGTAAACGGTGAACACTTTGTATATCCACGTTTTAACATTTGCGTATGATTATCTTCTATCGTCTTAAACCCTCCGGCACCGGAAGAAACTAAACATCCGACTCTGTATGGATCTTCTTTTTCCATATCAAGCCCTGAATCTTCCATCGCTTCCGTACTTGCAACTATCGCATATTTTACAAAATTATCCATGCGTTTTGAATCTTTTGCATCCATATATTTTTCTTCTTCATAAGGTAAGACTCTACCAAAAATATGCGTTGTTTGCTGAGTTAAATCGATTTTTAAACCGTCATCTTTTGTTATACAGCTTTCACAATTTTTTACACCGTTCCAAAATTTATCTGCGCCTACACCGTAAGGAGTTATTGCTCCCATACCTGTTATCACAACTCTTCTTTTACTCATAAAAATTCCTCACTTTAAATTAAAAAGAGGATTTATAAACAATAATGTCTGCAAATCCTCTTTATTCCACTATTTTAGATATTGTCCTCAATTAAGAATGAGAATCAATGTAATTTACAGCATCTTGTACTGTTTGAATTTTTTCAGCTTCTTCATCAGGAATTTCGCAGCCGAATTCTTCTTCAAATGCCATTACTAATTCTACTGTATCTAATGAATCTGCACCTAAATCACCAGTAAAGCTTGCTTCAGGTGTTACTAAGCTTTCATCTACGCTTAATTGGTCTACTACTACTTTTTTTACTTTTTCTAATGTGCTCATTCTTTTTTCCTCATTTTGTAATTAATATACTTTACTATTAAATTATACTATCTAAATTTTATTTGGCAAACATGATACAAATATTGTAAAAATTCTTTATACAGTAAGCCCGCCATCAACTTGAATAACTTGTCCTGTTATATATGTACCATCATCAGCCAAAAACTTTACGGTTTTAGCAATATCTTCAGGCTGACCAAGACGTTTTAACGGAATATGTTCAGCTATTTTTTCAGAATCTAAACCTTTTGTCATATCAGTCGAGATAAACCCGGGAGCAATAGCATTTACACGAATATTTCTAGATGCCAATTCTTTTGCAAGAGATTTAGTAAATCCGATAATACCTGCTTTTGCTGCCGCATAATTTGCTTGTCCGGCGTTTCCGTAAACACCAACTATACTTGCCATATTAATAATTACACCGCTGCGTTGTTTCATCATAATTTTTACAATCGGCTGCGTTACATTATATACCCCTGATAAATTTGTGTTAATTACGGCATCCCAGTTATCTTTGCCCATTCTCATGAACAATCCGTCTCTTGTTATTCCGGCATTATTTACCAAAACATCAACTCTTCCGTATTTTTCTATAATTTCATCTACGGATTTTGAAGTTTGCTCATTGTCTGAAACGTCAAACTTGTAAGCCTCAGCATCAACACCAAGGGATTTTATTTCTTCAACCGTTTTATTAGCAGCCTCATCATTTCCCGCATAAGTGATTATCACATCATAACCTGCTTTTGCAAGTTCTGCTGCAACCGATGCACCTATTCCTCTTGAACCGCCGGTTACTATTGCTAATTTTTCACTCATTATAATACCTCTTTTAATTTTTCCGCAACATCTAGACATGTTGCTTTATCGTATACGTTATAACTTATAATATCAGAACTAATTTTTTTGTTCAACCCGCTTAACACTCTGCCATTTCCTAATTCAACAAAGATTTCTACGCCATTTTCAATCATTTTTTGTATAGTTTGTGTCCAGTATACTGATGAACAAATTTGTTTACTCATTTTTGGTTTAAAATTTTCTGTTGTAATTTCCGCATCAACATTGGTTATTACAGGAATTTTTGCATCATTAATATCAATATTTTCCAAAAATTCTTCAAATTTTTCACTTGCACTTTGCATTAATTTAGAATGAAAAGCTCCTGAAACAGCAAGAGGGATAACACGTTTAATGCCCATTAAGGTTAAAACTTCACCAGCTCTGTTAACGGCATCAACTTCGCCTGTCAAAACAACTTGTGATGGAGAATTGTAATTTGCAACATCAACATAACCTGCCTCATAAGCTCTTTTTAAAGCAGTTTTTATTTGTTCATCAGTGGCATTTAAAACTGCACTCATAGCTCCTGACGGAGAGTCACTCATTAAGTCAGCTCTTTTTTGGATTAAAATCAAAGCATGCTCTAAATCCAAAACTTCTGCAGCATAATACGCCGCATATTCGCCTAAACTATGACCCGCAACAAAACTCGGTTTTATATCAACCAAAGATTTTAATGCCTCTAATGCCGCAATTGAAGTCGTTAAAATCGCAGGCTGAGTATTAACGGTTTGTTTTAAAGTTTCCTCATCACCCTCAAAACAAATATTTTTAATATCTTTTCCCAAAACTTCATTAGCTTTGTCAAAAATTTGCTTTGAAACTTCAAAATTATCATAAAGGTCTTTTCCCATACCCACTGCCTGTGAGCCCTGTCCCGGAAATATAAATGCAATTTTTTTCATAATTTTATCCCCACAATAAAAATAAAATAACAGCTGCCAAAAGTTTAAGTAACCGTTATTTTATTAATCAAATATTATAATTTTAATACCATTGTTTATTTCTCTATTAACTCGGCAATTTTTTTATTAACGCCTGTTTCAACAGCCTCTTTTGCAACTCTTATGGCATTTTTAATAGCATAAGCTTTACTTCTGCCGTGGGAAATAATAGTTATGCCCTTAACACCCAAAAGAATTGCACCGCCATACTCTTCATAATTTATTTTTTTGTAAATACCCATCATAAGAGGTAATGCCAAAGCTCCCACTAATTTTGTGAATATATTTTGTGTAAATTGAGCTTTAATCATTTTAAACAGCATTGAGCTAGAGCCCTCTGTAATTTTTAACGCAACATTACCTACAAATCCGTCACAAACAACAACATCGCAAACATTAGAGAAAATTTCTTTACCCTCAACATTGCCAATAAAGTTCAATCGTGTTTGAGATTCAAGCAATTTGTAAGTTTTTTGGGCCAAGTCATTACCTTTGCCGGCCTCTTCACCGATATTTAAAACCCCGATTTTTGGATTTCTGATACCAAGAACATTGGCAGAAAAAATTGTACCCATAACTGCAAATTGATATAGCATTTCCGGAGTACAACTGCTGTTTGCACCGCCATCGATTAGGACAAGAGGCTTTTTCATAGTAGGTAAAGTAACAGCGATAGCAGGTCTGTCTATTCCGTGCAATCTGCCTAAGCCAAATAAACTTGATGCCATAGCAGCACCCGTAGAACCTGCTGCGACAACGGCATCCGAACTTCCGCTCGCAACGGCATCAACTGTTAAAACAATTGATGATTTTTTCTTTTTACGAATTGCCTGAGCAGGAGCTTCGCCCATTTCTATTACTTCTGAGGCATGAGTAATTTTGATGTCCAATTTATCAACATCAATCTTAACCCTTTTTGTTTTAAATCCGCCGCATTTTGAAATAACACCATTTTTTTGAACTCGCTCAATTTCGTGTTCAATTTGGTCTTGTTTTCCTACTATTTCAATTGCAACTCCGTATTCTTGTGCTGCCCATAATGCACCTGCAACTATTTCATGAGGTGCATGGTCGCCGCCCATTGCATCTACTGCGATTCTTGTCATTTCTTCCTCTGAATATTTTTACTATTCTGCTTTTGTTTTTAGTAAATTTATTTTTTTATTTACGTTTTATTTTATTCTTCTGTTTTTTCTTCAGTTTCTGAAGCAGATGACTCTTCAACTGTTTCTTCAGCTTTTACATCAGTTTCAGCTGCAGTTGTTTCTTCAATTACAACTTCTTCTTTTTTAGCTTTTTTTGAAGTTGATTTTTTTGTTGAAGATTTTTTTGCAGTTTTCTTTTCTTCAACAGCTGATTCTACATAATCAGGAGATTTTATGCTTACTGCTTTTCCTTTGTAGTATCCGCATTCTGTACATACTGTATGAGTTAACACTGTTGCTCCGCAGTTTTTACATGTTGTTGTTGTCGGTTTAATTGCTTTCCAATTTGCTCTTCTTTTTGCTTGTGCTGATGCACCTGTTCTTTTCTTTGGTACTGCCATTTTTAATACCTTTCTATTATTTTCTGTCTACTTTTATGTTTTTAAAAACTTCCATTCTTGTATCGGGAATTTTATATGTTTCTTCTGTTTCAAAAAAGCCCTCTTTACATTTTATACCACAAACTTTTTTATCTGGTAAATTAATTATTACAGATTGATACAATAAATCTTTTATATCTATCTCTTTTTCGCCATTCAAGTCTGTTACAAACTGTCCGTCTTTGAGCTCGAACTCTTGTCCGTATTCCTCTAATAATGTACCTTTCGCAAGCATTTCATCTATTTGAAATTCCATTATTTCTTCGTATTCGTTAAGACAAATATCGCATTCTAATTTTGCGGTAAGCTTAACATTTCCTGTAATTTTTATAAATTCGCCCAAAGATTCCAGCAATAATTTTGCCTGAATATTTCCATTTGTCGGAATATCTTCTATTATATCGTCAAATTCATATTCAAGCTTTTTATTTTTAGCCTGTTCTATATCTTCAATAAGCACGTTATGAGTATTGTTCATCCTGTAATATTACTCCTAAGATATTGTTTGATATCATACAGTAATTTTTTATTGGGCCTGTTGCCTCTTTTTCAACTAATATATTAGGTGTTTTCATTGCAGCCTTTAATTCTTCATAATCTTTTTGAGGATTAGATGAATAAATTACTATGGGTTGAGAGGCTGATTTTAGAAAAATTATAATTGCTTTTCTCATTTTTACTTGAGGTTGATTTGAAAACGGTTGTGCCATTGAGTTCTCCTTTTTAGTTATTAATTATTACTGTTAAATTAATTATTTTTTTATCAATTTAGTGTTAAAAATATCTCCGATTAAATTTATTTAAATCGGAGATATATGTTAAAAATTTCTACTACATAGTTTTCATTGTATTAACGATAATTTCGTTAAAGCTGTCAGTTTTCAAAGATGCACCGCCAACAAGAGCACCATCGATATCAGATTGGTTCATTTGTTCTTCAATTGTAGAAGGTTTAACAGAACCGCCGTACAAAATTCTGATAGACTCAGCAGCATCAGCTCCTGAAACTTCTTTTACAACATTTCTAATCATCGCAATAACTCTGTTTGCCTCAACAGAATCACAAGTTTTGCCTGTACCGATAGCCCAAATAGGTTCGTATGCTATTACAGATTTTGCAACATCTTCAGATGAAATACCATCTAAAGCAGCTTTTATTTGAGATGTAATATGAGCATCTGTTTGTCCTGCTTCTCTTTGTTCTAATGTTTCACCGCAGCAGATAATCGGCAATAAACCGCCTTTTAATATCGCTTTTGCCTTTTTATTAATCATTTCGTCTGTTTCTGAAAAATATTGTCTTCTTTCGGAATGACCGATTATAACATAATCACATCCTGCGTCTTTAACCATTTCTACTGAAATTTCGCCTGTATATGCACCTGATGATTCCCAGTGGCAATTTTGTGCTGCAGTTTTTACAAGAGGTCTGCATTTATCGCATCTCATGCTTTCTACTGCCGCTATTGATGTAAATACAGGAGCTATTACAATTGTAGGAAGTTCATCTGCTTTATATTCTTCTGCATGTTTTGCTACTCCCATAAATAATTCTTTTGCTTCATCCTGTAAAAGGTTCATTTTCCAGTTTCCTGCAATTATAGGTTTTCTTGACATTTTTATTCTCCCTTTTATTTGTATTTATTACAAATTTATTTTAAAATAAACATTTCAATCGTGCAATATTTTTGGTAAACTTTTTATATGAAAAGAAAATTCGATTTTTACATTGTTCCGACTCCGATAGGAAATATTTCCGATATAACTTTAAGAGCGATAGAGGTTTTAAAAGAAGTTGATATTATTGCATGTGAAGATTCAAGAGTTACACAAAAACTCCTAAATCACTACGATATCAAGACAAAATGTATTTCTTACCATAAATATAACGAAAGAGAACGTGTAAATTCTATTCTTAAAACTCTAAAAGACGGCAAAACCATGGCTCTGGTATCTGACGCAGGAACTCCTATGATTTGCGACCCCGGGTCAATTCTTATTTCTGAGCTTAAGAAAAATAATATAAAAATAACTTCTCTTCCCGGAGCTTGTGCAGTTACGACATTTCTTTCTCAAATTTCCAGAGAAACAGAAGAATTTAAATTTGTCGGGTTTTTGCCAAAAAGCGAAACCCAAATTGCAGAGCTATATAGCGAAAACAAGTTTACAAATATGGTTTTCTACGACTCGCCGAACAGAATTCTTAAAACATTAAAAATACTTCAAACGAAAAATCCTGCTATCCGAATAGCAATCGGCCGAGAACTTTCAAAATTATTTGAAGAAATCATTATTGATGATATAGAAAAAGTTATCAAGCACTTCTCTAATACAGAAATAAAAGGAGAATTTGTATGCATGACTTTTGCACAAGAAAAACAAGACCTTTCGGAATTGAAAGATAAAATTCTAAAATTAAAAGAGCAAGGATTTAAAGCAAAAGAAATAACCGAAATAGTTTCAACCTTGTACGGAATTAACAAAAACGAAATTAAAAATCTTTTGTACTAATTATTTTCAAGATTTCGTTCTTTTTGCATTCTTTTCCAGTTAAACAAACCCACCACAGCCATTACCAGATAAATACTTTTTTTAGTAAACATAATTACGTCAGCAAGAATAAACCACTGAATAACAGCAATAAAATCTGCAATTATCCACAAATAATACTGGTCAGCATATCTTTTAACCTCATAAAACATCGCATTCAAACCTGCAGCAACGACAAATGCATCAAACCATGCCGTTCTTCCGCCTATTTTTACAAGAATGTAATGACAGACAATCGCAGTTATAATTACAATTATTGTCATAATTATTCTTAATTTCCAACTCATTACACGAGTTTTGCATTTATCTTTTTCTTTATTATCAAGATGTTTTTGCCACATTACAAGCCCCATAATATTTATCGGCAAATAATAAAACAACTCTAACGCCATAGTTCCGAAAACATGATTATATGCAAGAATTATAACGTAAAGGCTTGTATTTATAATTCCGAAAATCCAGTTAACCCAGCTTGCATGAGCACATAAAAATATGCAGCATACGCCCATAATTGAACAAATATAATTTATAACTAAATACCACATCGGATGGCTCGTATCAGTTAAAACATAATATCCGCCGATAAAAATCATTGCCAAAAACATCACCCATTCAAACCATTTTAGATTTAAAAATGATTGAATAAAGATATTTTTATTTAAGATTTTTGTGTCGTTCATAATCTGCTCTTACAGTAGTGTTAGCTGCTTAGGTTCTTCAAGAAGATTTCTCAAAAATTTTTTTCTGTGACACGGAGTTGCACCGTATTTTAAAATCGCCTCAGCATGTTCTTTCGTCAAATATCCGGCATTCTTTTTCCAATTATACTGAGGATATTTCTTATCCAGCTTATCCATATATCTGTCTCTCGAAACCTTTGCAAGAATACTTGCCGCAGCGATTGATGCAGATTTTCCGTCACCTTTTATCACAAATTTTTGAGGATATACGTAATTTCTTATTAATTTATTTCCGTCAACTATCGTCAAAATATCGTCTTTTTGTCCGTCAAATTTAGAAATAACCTCTTCACATGCCAGCTTCATCGCCTTTAATGAACAAGCCAGAATATTTGTTTTTTCTATTTCATCAACTTCAATGCAAACGGTTGAATTAACAGTATTATTAAGGATAATATCGTATAATTCTTCTCTTATTTTTTTTGAAAGTTTTTTTGAATCATTTAATTTTGCCAAATCCTTTTCGATACTAAAATCGTTTATAAAAACAGCAGATGCAAACACTCCGCCTGCAGCAGGGCCTCTGCCGGCCTCGTCCGTACCTATTATTAATTTATTAAAAGATTTATCAAATTCAAATAAGTTCATCTAATATAAATTGTCCCAATTTTCCATCACGAAAATATTTTAAAACAGAAGTTGCAGTTCTTTCTATATCAGCAGAAGAACCTGATGTTATCCAATTTCTGCTGACAGCAATTTTATCTAAAGTCAATTCATCAACATTATAATAATCTTTTAGCTGTTCGGAATATTTACGATTTAAGATATCAAGCAATTTTTGAGCAATCGTTTCATTATCATAAGCGTTTTCGGAAACAGAATTAACAAAGGCAAGCTTTGCAGCAGCCTCTTGATTATCTTGCCTCATTGGAATAATCCCCGGTGTATCAAGCAGATCAATGTCTTTATTAATTCGAACCCACTGCTGTTGGCGAGTAACGCCTGCTTTTGCACCTATTTTTGTCTTTGAAGATTTAGTTAATTTGTTTATAACACTTGATTTACCGACATTCGGCATACCCACAACCATAACTCTTGCAGGACGTCTCAACAAACCCTTTGCCATTATTGCCTGAATTCTTGGTTCTGCAAGTTTTAAAACTTCTTTTACAATGATTTGCAAATCTTTTGAATTCTTTGCATCCGTAACCATTACAGGCATTTTTGATACTTCTTTTATTTTTTCTACAAAAAGTTTTAATTCCGAGCGGTCAACCAAATCCGCCTTATTTAACAAAACTAGGCGGGGTTTGCCGCCTAGTAATGTTTCAATATTGTTATAAATACTGCTAAACGGTATTCTTGCATCTAAAACTTCTATTACGACATCACAAAGATTTAGTTTTTCTTTAAGTTGTCTTTCAGCCTTTGCAATATGTCCCGGATACCAGTGTATATGACTATCTTTTTTCAATTTTTTCCTTAATACGTGTTGCTTTACCTGCACGTTCTCTCAAGTAATATAATTTAGAACGTCTTACATCACCTTTTCTCAAAACATTGATTTTTTCTATTCTTGGAGAATTTACAAGAAATACACGTTCTACACCAACACCTTGGAATACTTTTCTTACGGTAATAGTTTTATTTAAACCTGAACCGTGTTCTTTTATTAAAGTACCTTCGAATGCCTGTGTTCTTTCTTTGTTACCTTCGATAATTCTTACGAATACTTTTACTGTATCGCCGGGATGCATTTCAGGTAATTCTTTTCCTGCTATTATTTCTTTTTCCATTTCGTCTATAATAGGATTCATTTTCTTTTCCTCTTTTTCTGTCTTCGTAATTTTTATATTATTTAAAAAAAAATCTAAATTCAAGTACTTTCTTCACATTTGTTTAAAACAATTACATAAATCGTTTCATTTGTTCCATCATTTTGCCCATTCCCATTTTTCCGAATTTACCCATCATTCCTTTCATATCAGACATTCCTTTCATCATTTGACGCATTTGTTCAAACTGTTTCACAAAAATGTTTATGTCGTGCAAAGGAATACCCGAACCTTGAGCAATTCTTTTTTTTCTTGATGAATTTAATAACGCAGGATTTGCTCTTTCTTCAGGCGTCATAGAAGAAATAAAGACTTCTATACGTTTCATCTGTTTTTCACCCTCGTGAGAAATCATATCCCTGTCATCTTTTTTTATATTAAGCCCCGGAATCATACCCAAAATATTACCCATTGAACCAAAGGCTTTCATTTGTTTTTGAAGTTTCAGAAAATCATCAAAAGTAAATTCGGCCTTTTTCATTTTCTTTTGAAATTCAAGAGCCTCTTTTTCATCAAAAACTTCTTGTGCTTTTTCAACAAGTGAAACTATGTCACCCATACCTAAAATACGGGTTGCAATTCTTTCAGGATAAAAATCTTCAAGAGCGTTTAATTTTTCACCCGTACCTGTTAATTTTACAGGTTTACCGGTACAGTGAACAATACTTAAAGCAGCACCGCCTCTTGAATCACCATCCAATTTTGTTAAAACCAGACCTGTTAAATTCAGTTGAGCATCAAAATTTTCCGCAACATTCACCGCCTCTTGACCTGTCATAGAATCTATTACAAGAAGTTTTTCATGCGGATTAAATATTCTGTCAATCAACAACAATTCTGCCATCATATCTGTATCAATCTGCAAACGGCCCGCAGTATCAATAATCAAAACATTATAACCTTTTTCTTTTGAATAATTTAAAGATTGCTGAACAATATTTTGAACATTTTTTTCTTCATCAATTGAAAATACTTCAACGCCGATTTGCGAACCCAAAGTTTTCAATTGTGAAATTGCCGCCGGTCTGTAAACATCACATGCAACAAGAAGCGGATTTTTACCCTCTTTTTTTAATTTAACGGCAAGTTTTGCCGCAGATGTTGTTTTACCTGATCCTTGCAAACCTAAAAGCATTATCATGCTCGGATGACCCGTCAAATTTAGAGGTTTATTTTCTTTACCCAAAATTTCTACAAGTTCATCATGCACAATTTTTACAAGTTGTTCAGACGGATTTACACCCTCTAAAACCTTTTCGCCCTCTGCCTTATCTTTGATTGAAGAAATAAAAGATTTTACAACTCTCAAATTAACATCAGCCTCTAATAGAGCTCTTCTTATCTCTCTCAAGGCCTCCTGCATATTATCCTGCGTTAGCTCTTTTCCTCTTGTACTTGATATTATTCCTTGTAATTTTTCACTCAAATTATCAAACATATTTTTCCCTTTTCATTGTATTAATAAAATTTTGGCAATTATATATTATTTTTCGCTAAATTTCTCAAATTAAGTCATAATGCCATTCTGAATTTGTTTCAAAATCTATTATCCGATAAGATGCTGAAATAAATTCAGCATGACTATTTTAAGATTTTTTATGAAAACACTTATATAGTTACCTAAAATTTTATCACAAAATAGTACAACTGTTAGTATTGTTTTTTTGAATTATTTAATGTATTTTATTCATAAATTGAGGTGAAAAATGCAATTAGACATAGTATCAAACGAAATAAATCTTGTATTGGAAGAATTATCAAATTTTATACAGGATGATGAAGAAGTCAGAAACGATTTTGAAGAATACGTAAAAACAATGGGCGGATTTAAAAATAATACGTTCCAAGAACTTGCCGTTCCGTATATATTTGAAAGAAATATTCCCGAAAAAAATTGTTCCGTAATAGAACTATACCTGCAAAAACACGAAACACTTCCGACAGAAGCAGTAAATCTTTTAAACGCATTAAAAACACCAATTTCTTCAATATTTGAAATAAAAAGAAGACTTAAAAACGGATTTGAACTCTTAAATCTTGTAAATGAAAAAGTCTATAATGCAGCCTACACCTTTAAAATGACAAACGTAAGAAGTTTGGGAATAGGCCAATTTTTGGTTGCAAGATTGCTAAAATTTGAAAACGAATACTACATTATAGATATATCAGGAGCACTTTCTTCAACAAAAAGACAAGAGGCAATGAGATTTGCCGTTGCAAAAATAATTCAAGAACCTTATCTTGTATACGCAGATAACGAGGAAAAACAAAAAGAAATTGAAGAAAATGTTAAAATAATGAATAAAAAATTCATAGAAGCATTCGGCACTGATAAAATTTTTACAACAAGTAACCACTCAGAAGAAATTATTTCCATGTTCAACGACTATACCGAAAACGGAACACCTGTAGACTTGAACGGAAAAATAGAAGAACCTCAAGAATACAAATATTTTGAAGTAAAAGACTATAATACAAATTACGCAAACTTTATAGAAAATTCCGTAAAAGGTTATTACGACAAACAAAAAATTTACGATATAGCCGTAATTTTTGAAGAAGATGAGGGGCTGTATGTTGTACCATTCTACAAAAGCCTTGTAAGAATTTTGACCTCTGATAACTACGAAAAAATAGAAAACTACGATAAATGTATAAAATATTTTCTTGAAATTCCGTCGATATCAGCAAAAATATTGACAAATATAAACAACGAATATCCGAAATTTACGGAAATTGCAAATAAAGTTTTAGAAGAAAATATGACATTTGAAGAACTTTTAAAAAAATACAAAGACGCAACACACAAAACTTTTTCGCACACAACAATTTTGTACAACTCAAATGTCTTTTCATCAACATTGACAAACATAGTTGATACAAAGAAAAAAGAGGGAATAGATTACTCAAAAGCAAAACGTAATGCCCCATGTCCCTGCGGAAGCGGTAAAAAATACAAAAACTGCTGCTTAAAATAGAGGCGTAACTTCAATAATTTTATCCTGTGCATACGGTATAGGAATTATGTGGTCAGCGGTGGTATTATTTTTGTGGCAGGGGGCAATATTTGTCTTAAGCTTATTTCTGGGAAAATATATTTCAACAGCATTTTTCTGCGAATTATCAATTGTCGGAGGACTTTTAATTTTAAGTTCAGGATTAAGCATTTTAAAAATCAAAGATTTAAAAACAATGAATATGCTGCCTGCACTGTTTGTTATACCCGTAATTTGGATAATTCTTCACTTCATTTAATAAATACTGCTCACATTTTCAATTAACTGATATTGCTTTTTTAATGCGATATCAGCGACTATTTCCTGATTTGTGTAATCATTATATTCACAAGAGTCTCTAATTATTTTAAGAATTGCAGCGATTGCCACAGCATCAATTTCAATATTGCGTAGCTTGTTTACCAACTTTTTATTTGTAATTTTCTTTCTCATACGGCCTCATCATTATTCATTATCATATATATATTATATAGTATAATATATAATAAAAAAATGTCAATATCTCATTAGAATTCAATTTCAATAAATTACATTATAATATATAATTAATATATTATAATACATAGAAAAGTTATTATAATGATGATAAAATACGAGAATGATAAACTTAGTTAAATTCGGACACAATTTAAAAGTCGAACGAGTTAAATTAGATTATACACAGGAACAATTAGCCCTCATTATAGGAATACAACAATCACACCTTGCTAAAATCGAACGTGGAGAAACGGATATCCGAATATCGACACTTGTTGCTTTATTAAAAGCATTAAACGTACCTTTTGAAAAGCTTTACGACGTAAACGAAACGTAAAAATCTTAGCTAAATACATACAAATTTACATAAAGAACAAAAGAGGCAATATTAACAAATACCTCTTTTATTGGCATACTAAATTTCCGGACGACTGCGATAATATCCTTTTACCACTGTACCGTCCAAACGTGTATATGATTGTACATAAACAACTCCTCCACCTGAATTCACTTCTTGCTCCAAGTCAGCATTTGTCGGCATATTTCCATTCATTGCTCTTATTTGAGCATCTATTTCGTTTTCATATCTAGCAAATTCTTCTGTAC
>JAFVDH010000050.1 GCA_017478515.1 bacterium | reverse complement strand
TTATTAATCTATCCCAATTTAATGGAATTTTCGTGTTTGCCTATTAAATGTATAAACTCTTTAACAAGTGCTTCATTCCATTTTTTACCGGAATCAGCTTTAATAATTTCCAATGCTTCTTCTTTAGACATTTCTTCTCTATATGCACGTTTTTCAGTCATTGCAAAATATGCATCTGTTATTAAAATTATTTGCGATACCAACGGAATTTCAGGACCTTTGATTTTGTTTGGATAACCCGTTCCATCCCAATTTTCATGGTGTTTTTCTATAATCGGAATAACATCTTGAATATCTGATATCGGTTCTAATATTTTTCTTGCAGCTATAACAGGATGTTCTTTAATATGCTGTAAATCCTCATCTGACAGTGGTTCTGTTTTTTGTAGAAGTTCTTTTGGAAGCATTAAATTTCCTATATCGTACAACAGCATAGCTATTTTAAGATTATCCAATTCTTCCTGCGACAATTCAAAATGTTTTGCAAGCATTGTTGCGATAACCAATTTAGACTTTGTCGAACCGTCATTATGCTGAGGATTGTAAGTTTTTGCAAGCATATCCGCTACCGTATATACCATCTCTTTCGGAGAATTAGTATCAGCAGTCGAACTCTTAAGTTTTTCACACAATTCTTTAGAAAAGCCCTCTTCCACAGGAACTCTTTGTTTTGATAAAATATCAATAAAGGCATCAATAGCTCTTTCCTGCCAAGATGACTGGTTATTAGTTTTTGCAAGAGTAACCTGATTTCTGCCGTTACGTTTTGATTGATACATTGCTTGGTCGGTAAGCTCAAGCAATTCTTCTATATTGTCCGACTGTTCTAAAAATGTCGCTACTCCCAAACTTGCCGTAATTTTACCCACAATTTCAATAGGAGAATCTTCAATTGCTTTTCTTATTCTTTCTGCGGCTTTCATTCCACCAACAGAGTCAATTCCCGGCAAAAGAACATTAAACTCTTCTCCTCCCATTCTTACGGGAACATCAATTGAACGGGCATTTTGTTTTAAAACTTTAGAAATTTGCTGAATTGCTAAATCGCCAAGAGAGTGACCAAATTTATCGTTTATATGTTTTAAGTGGTCTAAATCAATTCCGATAATTGTAAATGGCTGATGTTGACGTTTTGCACGTGTAACTTCTTTCTCTAAACACTCTTGAAAATATCTTCTGTTATACAATCCCGTTAAAGCATCCGTTACAGCTTGGTCTTTAACTACTTGGAACAAGTTTACGATTGTAAGGGCAAGCTCTATTTGTCTTGCAAAAAGTTTTAAGAAATCTAATTCGCCCTCTGTCAAATCTTCTCTGTACGATAAAACACAAAGAACTCCAAAATCTTTATTAATCGTTTTTAGCGGAAGAATTATAAATGAACGGCACTTAGCGTTAGAAAGAATATTTTCTACAACTTCTTCATCTAAATTTGGAAGAATTGAGTCCAATCCGTCACGCATATTTTTGCTGTGTGTAATTTCGTGTTTAGCAAGGGCTTTCCATATTAACTTATTTTTATCATATGACAAACGCTCTGTATTTAAGTGGTCTTTAAATAAAGTTGAAAATTTTTGTGAAGTTTGATCTTCAGACATTGCTATAATTTCTGAATAATCTCCATTTTCATCAGATTCTTTTTGGATAATAACACAGCTTAAGTAGTTTAATTCTGTTTGCAAGGATTTAACTGTAGTTTTTAAAACGCTTGAAATAGGTTTTGCAGAGTTCATCATATCCCAAATATGCTGCAACGTTAACATACGCTGGTTAGCAATATTTAGTTCATAAGTACGTTCTTCAATTTCTTTTTCAAGCTCCGCATTTCTCTCATAAATTTCCAGAAAATCTTTTTTCCCTGTGTACAGGTTGTTTTCAACCTCTGTAATCTGTTTAGTAAAGTTCTTTATTTTGCCAAAAAAGTTTTTCATCAAATAAATCCTCAATGTATTCTACCATTATACTATAAGATTTATGCTTAGTAAATATGGACTTTTAAAAAATTATCATTAAATAAAAAGTACATTAAATGTATGGTCTAATTTATAAAAATAAATGTGATAATGAAAAAGAGATATGTTTAAATTGGGGAGAATTTTAACGTATGATACCAAAAATCGGGCCTAGACAATATCCGATAACGAAACCGCAAGTAAATAACGAGGAGGATTCGAAAGCCAAACAAACTTCCGCACAAACTCAGGAAGACGGCGAAAATCTTCAGCAAAGTAAAGGTCTTGCATACGCAGAAGAAAATAGAAATCAAACCCAATTACCTACAGGCGAACAAACTCGCTCTAATCTGGTTCAAACAACAAAAACAAACACCAAAGAATACACAGCAACCGAGCAAGAACAAGAAGAATATCACAAGGTAACAAATCATAACGGTTTGTGCAAAACTAATACACCTTTAAGCCAACGTAGTACAAAAATTAACATTGCACAAATATTAAAAGATTTTAAAAATACCGCAGTAGCAATCGCAACTCCTGATGATTTAATGGAAGAAGTTGACGGATATATTGATTTAATAAAAAAACAGGTTTCAAAAGATAAACCAAATGTTAAATTAATTCAATCAAATCTGAAAAATGCAGGCGGACTTCTTGATAAATATATTTCAGATACATTAAACAAGGACTCAAAAGTTGTTCAAAACTGGGTTGAAGCAGTATTTTTACAAGATGTAAATTACAAATATGATGATGAAGAAGTTAATGTCGATTTCTTAGTAAATTTCCCTGAAAAGAAAGAAGAAGAAAAGCCTAAAGAGCCTCAAAAACTTGAAGAAACTAAGCCTCAAGTTGTTGAGGATAAGGATAAAGAATTAAAAGAAAAATTTATCAAAGCAAAAAAAGAATCTTCAATAGAACAATTCAGAGAGGCATTGAGCTTGACTGACAATGCTCATGATAAAGAAATAAAGCCAAAAATAACATTTGAAATGGGTAAAATCTATGATAAACAAGATAAATTACCGGAAGCTTTAATCTGTTATCAACAAACACTCGAAAATTCAAAAGATAATAATTTGAAATTTCAAACCCATTATTCAATGGCAAAAATTTACGATGATGTAAACGAATTTGAACCTGCAATAGACCATTATTTTATAGCAATAGGATATGCGGGAGAAGCAGAAAATGATGAGGCTCAAACAACATTTTTAACAAAAATGGCGAATTTGTTTGCAGATAAATACGATAGAAAAGCTCTTGAATTTTACTCAGAAGCGGAAACAACAGCTGAAAGAGTTGATAAACCGAATGTAAAAGCATTTGTATCAAGCAATAGAGCAACGGCATACGATAAATTCAATATGCCAAAAGATGCCTTAAAGTATTATTCTGACGCAATCCAAAACTACTCTCAAACAAATTCTACAGAAAAAATAGCAATAAACTACAAGAGAGCAGGTGAATTGATGTCTGATTATAAGAAAAAAGACAAAGCAAAATCCCTGCTTCAAAAAGCAATGTCTTATGCAATAAAACTTGATGATAAAGAAATGATGAAAGAAATTAATAAAGAACTGATAGTTAATATGTAAAATTCACTAAAATATAGAAACTTATAAACTTAATATTGGCAGTGTAGTCATGATTTCAAGTTGTATTTCAGTTATTAATATATTTTTTTATTTTCGTACTTAAATTTAAATTGGTCTTTACAAAACAAATGATGCTTACAGTGCATCATTTGTTTTTGGCTTATATCATTTATTTTAAACTGTATTCAAATTTACGAAAGTTTCCAAGAATGCAAGTATTCTTGTTGTTCAGGAGTAAGTGCATCAATTTTTACTCCCATTGATTCAAGTTTGATATTTGCAATCATAATGTCAACTTCTTCCGGTAATGTTAATAATTTGTTTGGTAATTTCCCTTGATTTTTAACAAGGTATTCAATACCTAATGCTTGATTTGCAAATGACATATCCATTACGCTGGCAGGATGACCTTCTGCTGCAACAAGGTTTACCAATCGGCCTTCTGCTATAACGTAAAGAGATTTTCCGTTATCAAGTTTATATTCTTCCAAATTAGGTCTTATTTGTTTTATTTCAATAACATGTTCTCTTAATCCTTTAAGATTAATTTCATGGTCAAAGTGTCCGCAATTTCCTACAAATGAGCCGTCTTTCATATCAAGCAGATGTTGAACATCAATAACATGTTTATCCCCTGTAACAGTCATAAACACGTCACCTTCTTTAGCGGCTTCGGCAATAGGCATAACTCTATAACCCTCCATAACAGCTTCTAAAGCTTTAAGCGGGTCAACTTCACAAACAATAACATTTGCACCTAAGCCTTTTGCTCGTAATGCACAACCCTTTCCGCACCAGCCGTAACCTGAAATTACAACAGTTTTTCCTGCCAAAAGAATATTTGCAGCTCTAAATATTCCGTCCATTAAGCTTTGTCCCGTTCCATATCTGTTGTCGTACAAGTGTTTTGTCATACTTGTATTAACTCCTACTGCAGGGGCTTTTAATCTGCCTTGGTCTTCTAATGCTTGAAGTCTTATAATACCTGTTGTTGTTTCTTCTGTTGAGCCAATAATATGTTCTGCTAATTCAGGACGTTCATCATATATTGTTGCTATAATATCACAGCCGTCATCAATAATTATATTAGGATTGTGGTCAAGTGCTATTCTAACATGTTCTCTGTATGCTTCAACCGATTCTCCTGCATAGCCATATACAGGTATATCCCAATATTTTACTAATGCTGCTGCAACGTCATCTTGTGTTGATAGCGGGTTTGAGGCAACTAATACTGTATCTGCTCCTCCTGCTTTCATTATTGTGCATAATGCAGCTGTATCTTTTGTAACATGCACGCATGCTGATAATCTTAATCCTTTGAACGGTTGTTCTTTTATAAATCTTTCTCTTATGCTTCTTAATACGGGCATATCTCTTAATGCCCATTCTATATTATTTTTGCCTTGGTCTGCAAGATTTATATCTTTGATATCATATCTAACCATTGTTTCTACCATTTTTATTTCCTTTCATATGCTAAAGTTATTATAAGGTCTTTGTCGCTAACGTGTGTAATTGCCCATCTTATAGGTTCGATTTCACATTTTTTTAATTCTTTTTCTATATATTCGGTTGAAATATTTTCAACCCTATTAATTCTAACACAATCAGAAATTATCATAATATATTTTACTCTACCGTAACTGATTTTGCTAAATTTCTTGGCTGGTCAACGTCTTTACCCAAAAATTCAGCAATATAATATGCCAGTAATTGTAACGGAATAATTGCCATAATCGGAGAAATTATCTCATTAACATGCGGAACATTTAAAACATAATCAAATAAATCTTCCAATTTTTCGTCCAAGGAATCTGTAAGTGCAATCATTCTTGCATTACGAGCTTTTGCCTCTTGTGCATTTGAAAGTATTTTTTCATATACTTTGCCGTTCATCATAATTGATAATACAGGCAGAGTCTCATCAAGCATTGCTATAGGACCATGTTTCAATTCTCCTGCCGGATAGCCTGTTGCATTTATATAGCTGATTTCTTTTAACTTTAATGCACCCTCAAGGGCTGTTGCGTAATTCATTCCTCTTGCTATGAATATAAAGTTTTTAGAGCTTGAATACATTCTTGCACATTTTTGAATTTTTTCTTTTTTGGTTAGAAGTAATTCAATTTTCTGCGGAAGTAAGAGTAATTCATTTTTCAATGTTTTTATGTAATCTTTATCGGCAGAGTCTTTGATTTCTGCAAGGTGCAGAGCCAATGCATAAAATGCCATCAATTGTGCTACATAAGATTTTGTTGCAGCTACTGAAACTTCTATTCCTGCGTTAACAGGTATTAAACTATCGGCCTCTCTTGCCATTGCAGAATCAGGGCGGTTAGTTATTATCAAAATATGTGAGCCTCTTGCTTTTGATTGTTTAACCGCAGTTAATGTATCTGCTGTTTCTCCTGATTGCGAAACTCCGATTACGAGGGTATGTTCATCAGTAACTGTTGTTCTATAGATGTATTCACTTGATGCTTCCACATCTACAGGAATTTTACATAATTCTTCTATTACATATTTCCCTACCATTGCTGCGTGAAGTGATGTTCCACAGGCTACAACCTGTATTCTGTTTAAGTTTTTAAGCTTTTCTTTGTCTAATTTAACTTCATCCAATTTTACAGGTTCATTTGCAGAATGTAATTTTCCTGATAAAAAGTTTCTGATAACATCCGGTTGTTCGTGAATTTCTTTTATCATGAAGTGTTTATAACCCATTTTGCTTAAGGCTATCGGTTCCCATGGTAAAAGTTCAACTTTTGGACTTATTTTATTGTTATTTGAGTCAAATAATTCAATAGAATTTGGTTTTAATACTGCAATTTGATTATCGTCCAAATAAATTGCCTTTTTTGTGTGTTCAATAATTGCAGGTACATCTGATGCCGCAAAATTTTCGTCTTCTCCAACTCCTATTAAAAGAGGAGCATTTCTTCGTGTTGCGATTATTGTATTTGGCACATCTTCATGGATAATACATAACGCATAAGCTCCGTCAAGTTCTTTGGATGCAAGCCTTACGGCTTCTTTTAAATCTTTTGTTTCTTCGTATTTTAAATTTACAAGATGAGCCACTGTTTCTGTGTCTGTTTCTGATTTAAAAACACAGCCTTTAGCTTCTAATTTTTCTCTTAATTCTTTAAAGTTTTCTATAATTCCGTTATGCACAACAGCCAACTTCCCGCAGGTGCTTGTATGAGGATGTGCGTTTATTTCGTTCGGTATGCCGTGGGTTGCCCATCTTATGTGACCTATACCAACATTTGCCGATTTCAATTCTTCTTGTTTTGTTGCTAAAAGATCTTTTAAGTTTTGAAGTTTACCCTCTGCTTTGTAGACTTTTGTTTTTCCGTCGGCAATTACTGCTACTCCCGAAGAATCGTATCCTCTGTATTCTAAAGAACTTAATCCGCCTGTTAATATATCGGTAACATTCTTTTTACCTGTATAACCAACTATTCCACACATAAAATATATAACCTCTCAAAATTTATTCTATAAACCTTTTCTACATTTTATCATAAAAAATTTTGTTGCAAATTAGAAAATAAATTTTGTTTAATGAGAAAAAGAAAACAAGTATTGTATTTTTAGGTAAGATATTGATTTGCTGTATTTGATGGAAGTTTATTTCGAATATCGTCTTTTCATAATTACGTTATTATTTTCATCATAGGCGTTATTTCCGACCCAATGGGCAATTAATTTTTCATCAGGAGAATATATGTATGTTTCTTCTTTAGAAACCCGAACCCCCATATTTACAAGGTTTCCTGTTGTATCATATTTGTAAAAATTGTACGGATAATTTAGGGAACTTTTTTGGTCGATATAAATTAAAAATCCGTCGGCATCATAATAATATACGCTATAAGGCTCATCTTTATAAAGAATTCCGTATGTTGAATCGGAGAAAAATGCTAAGGTTCGGTCTTTGAGTTCAAGGTTGCCTTGAATAATATTTTGTAAATTTGATTTGTTATCATAGTCGTAAAGCTTTGATTGAAAAATGTTTTTATTAATTTTATAGGCAACACCGTCAGCGGCCTTTTCTCTTGCGGAATTAACATTGTATTCGGCTGAGCCGAAAAGCATTGTATCTGCAAATGCAAAAAAAGGATTAAATAGTGTATAGATAATTATAATAGTCAAAATTTTTCGCACATTCATACTATTTTTTTAATGATAAATAAAATTATGTCAAAAATTATGCTATCATAGATGTATTATGAAAAATAATTTAGCAAATCCTTCTAAAAAACATAAATTTAAACTAATAATTATTATAATAATTCTGTTTATTCTTGCAAAAACTCATTCAATAATAGACAGCAGAATAAATATCGTACCTGAAAAAGTCTATGAAATAAACACTCTTCCGAATATATGTGAAAACGTAAAAGCAGGAGGATTTTCAGATTTATTTTACAAGGATGGAAAACTTTATATCCTAACCGACAGAGGCCCAAACAGCGATATCAAATATATTTCTGATAAGGAAGTTCGAATATTTTATTGCCCGGGTTTTGTTCCTTTAATATACGAGGTAAATTTAAAAGAAAACGAAGGGATAAAAGTTTCGGGAAAAGGCAAAATAAAGGGTATTTCCTCTCTTCCTATAGAAGAAAATTCAGATTGCCTGCCAATATCTTCAAAAGGTACTCTTTTACAAACACAGCTTTCAGGTGCTGATACGGAATCTTTTATTATTGACAAAAAGGGTAATTACTGGGTTGGAGAAGAGTATTACCCGTCAATTATTAAGTTAAACAAGGATATGGAAATTGAAAAACGTTTTGCTCCAAAAAATTCTAATATGCAAAATTCTAAAATAATATATAATCTTCCCGAAGAGTTGAATTCTATTCAACGAAATTACGGATTTCAGGCAATGGCTTATGACGGTAAAAATCATATATATGTCTTTACCCAAAGTACATTAAGTAATGATATGTATGGAAGAGTTGTAAGGTTTAATATAAGAACTGAAAAGCCGGACAAAGTTTATAAGTATGAAATTGACTCCGACTCAACTATCTCAGGTGCAGTTATGTACAATAAAAATACTATTTTAACTGTTGAAAATAGAAACGGTATTAATCAGGTAAGACAACTAAATCTGAAAGGTAAAATATTAAAAAGCAAAAAATTGTATCCGTTAATCGGTTTAAATAAAATTGACGGACATACAAAAATAGAGGGTATTGCTTACGGCGGCAAAAAATTGTACATAGTCAATGACAATGATTTTGGTATGAACGAAGACAACAGAAATGACAATTTTATATTAGAATTTACTCTAAAATAATTGTAAAATTAATATCTGCTTTTTCCGAAACTGTTTCAGGTTTGTCTTTCCAGAGTTTTAATTCAAATGTCGCAGGCGAAGATTTAATATTAAAGAAAAGTTCTTCTTGGTAGGAAATGTTATTATTACAGCCTCCGCTTACTCCGCAAGATGAATCAAGTCTTATTGCATCTTTAAATTCGTATATACCTTTGGAAATATTATCAAATTGGTTAACAAAAGCTATGTTGTTACTCTTACGGCAGAAACCGTATTTAAAGCCTAAGTCCCTTGCGTTTAGCCCAACCAGCTTGTATAAGCGATCTCTTTGCTGTTCAGGAATATTATAATTTAAATAAAATGTGTTATCGTCTTTCGAAAAATGCAGATGTTTTGGTATAAGATAATCCTGTTCTGAGCAGTTCATATAGTTTTTGGGGTATGAAGCATAATCTAATCCTATCAGGATAGACGGATTGTTTATAAATTTGCTTTCTTTAGACATACTGCGATATGCCAAATTATTAGCTCCTATACACGAATATGCCTTTACTCCAATCCATTTACTGCCCTCTTTTATACCCCCGAAAACCTCTTCTGACGGAATATAATTTCTATCGTTAAAAATTGTTTTGTTTACGTAATATTTTCTAAAATTGTAAATCTGCTCTTTCGATAAAGTATTATAATTCGAAAGTCCGTTAATTCTAATACTGCCTGAAATCCAATATTGTTTAGGTTTCTTTTTGGTAAGTATTTTCGTAACCCAATTGTCTTCTTCTGTGTCAAGTTCAGTGTCTGCCGTAATTTCTTTTTCTTCAAAAACTACGGAGAAAATTCGTGTTTGAATATCTTTGACCAATTTTGTTCCGTTATTAGTATGAATGCCAAAATAAATTCCGGCAATCACTAAAATTAATATCAAAAGTTTTTTGAATTCTTTATCAGGTGTCATAATTTATAAATATATCACAAAATATATTTATTATATTGATAAAATTTTAAATAAAAATTAGGCAGCAGGTTATATTATTGGATAATTAAAGGGTAATAGGACTATTGCTACGTCAAAATATCCGTGCTAAAATTAATTTGACTTGGACAAGGAGAGAAGTGATGATAAACTTTTTATTAAAATTAATGGGCGACCCTCACGAAAAAAAGATAAAAAAAATAATGCCTATTATTGAACATATTAATAAATTGGAGGAAGAATACTCAAAACTTTCTGACGAAGAATTGAAAGCAAAAACGGAAGAGTTCAAGTCAATATTAGCAAAACGTCCGACTTCTGAAAACTATAAACAAGATAGAATCCTTGAAAAAGAAGCACTGGATAAAATTCTTCCTGATGCGTTTGCAACAGTGCGGGAAGCAGGAAAACGTGTATTGAATATGAGACATTTTGATGTTCAGTTAATAGGCGGATATTTCTTGCACAACGGGCACATTGCTGAAATGAGAACAGGTGAGGGTAAAACTCTTGTTGCAACACTTCCCGCATATTTAAATGCTTTAACAGGAAAGGGTGTTCATGTAATAACAGTAAATGATTACCTTGCAAAACGTGATGCCGAATGGATGGGGAAAATTTATAAGTTTTTGGGCCTATCTGTAGGTGTAATCCTTTCTGGCGGAAGAAATGCTGATGAATTTGAAAATAAAAAGAAAGCATATGAATGTGATATAACTTACGGTACAAATAATGAATTCGGATTTGATTATTTAAGAGATAATATGGCCGGAAGCCCTGATATGCTTGTCCAAAGACCATTTAATTATGCAATAATAGACGAAGTTGACAGTATTTTGATAGACGAGGCAAGAACACCTTTAATAATAAGCGGCCGCCTTGAAAAATCTGCCGAAACATATAGAACAATGGCTAAAATCGCTCCTCAACTCCAAAAAGATACTGATTATGAAGTTGATGAGAAGAATAAAAATATAATTTTAACGGAAGATGGTATTGATAAAGCTCAAGAGTTATTAGGAGTAAAGGATTTGTTTGACATAGCAACTCAAAATGCTCACCATCTAATCCAAGCCCTAAAAGCAAAAGAATTGTTTATAAAAGATACTGATTACGTTGTTAAAAACGGCGAAGTCTGTATAGTAGATGAATTTACAGGAAGATTGATGGAGGGAAGACGCTGGTCGGACGGACTTCATCAAGCAGTAGAGGCGAAAGAAAATGTAAGAATTCAAGATGAAACTCAAACCCTTGCAAGTATAACTTTCCAAAACCTATTTAGATTATATCCGAAATTATCAGGTATGACAGGTACTGCTATGACTGAAGAAGCTGAGTTTGGTAAAATTTATAACCTTGAAGTAACAATTATTCCGACAAATAAGCCCGACATAAGAGAAAATTTCTCAGACGTTATATACAAAACCGAAAAACAAAAGTATTTATCGGTTGTGGATGAAATAATAAAAATGCACAAGCAGCAAAGACCTGTCCTTGTTGGTACGATTAGTATAGAAAAATCGGAATATATCTCAAAACTGTTGAAAGAAAGAAATATTCCTCATAATGTTTTGAATGCAAAACACCACGAAAGAGAGGCCTATATAATTGCTCAAGCAGGACGTGCAGGTGCGGTTACAATAGCAACCAATATGGCAGGAAGAGGTACTGATATTCTTCTTGGCGGTAATGCGGAATATCTTGCAAAAGAAGAGTTAGAAAAACGTAATATCTTTTCTGACAGTGAAAATTATGAAGAAAAGAAAAATGAATTTCTCTCTCAAATGCGTGCTAAAACAGAAGAAGAACATAAAAAAGTTGTAAGAGCAGGAGGTCTACACGTTATAGGTACAGAACGCCATGAATCAAGACGTATTGATAATCAATTAAGAGGCCGTGCCGCAAGACAAGGTGACCCTGGTTCTACAAGATTTTTCCTATCTTTGGAAGATAATTTGATGAGAATTTTCGGCGGCGACAAAATTATCTCTCTTATGAACGCTCTTAATGTTGAAGAAGATATGGCTATCGAAAATCCTTTGATTACAAGACAAATTCAGTCTGCACAAAAGAAAGTTGAAACTTATCACTTTGACATTAGAAAAAATGTCCTTGAGTACGATGATGTTATGAATATTCAAAGAGAAAAATTCTACGCTCAAAGACGAAAAGTTCTTAACGGTAAAAACCTTTCTGAAGATGTAAAATTTATGATAGAAAAAGAAATTGAAAGACTTCTTTTAAGCTATATTTCTCCTGAAATGAATACTGCTGAATATGTTTATGAAGATTTGGAGAGATTAATTAAGGAACTTCACTCCATAATTCCTCAAATTAGCGATATTCAGGTTAATGATATAAAAAATTTAAGATACGATGCTATATACGAAAAAATCCATTCTAAAGCATTAGAGCAATATCGTTTACACGAAGAAGAAGTTATAAATTTTTATAACGACGTAATGTCTCAATATGAGGAAAATTACACAGAACAAAAACCTTTTGCCGATAATAACATAATGAGAACAATAGAACGTGATATAATGCTTAGAACGGTTGATAATAAATGGATAGATCATTTACACAATATAGATATGCTGAGAGATGGTATAGGATTAAGAGCCTATGGGCAAAAAGACCCGTTAATTGAATACAAAAAAGAAGCATACGATATGTTTAATAACATGATGCACGAAATACAGGGCGATGTTGTAAAACATATATTTAGAACAAAATTCGGTATACAAGTAATGAATTCGAATGAAAATATAGAAACGGATTTATCTAAAGCTGCTGAAAATTTTGATTCTACTGTTGAAGAAGATATCGAAGTTAAACCTGTAAAAAAAGATATGAAAATTGGCAGAAATGACCCTTGCCCTTGCGGCAGCGGGAAAAAATATAAACATTGCTGCGGAAAATAATATTAATAATAAATAAAAGGATAATTTTAGCCGGCTATATACACTTGTTCAGGGATTATGCAGTATAAATTGATTTGATATTAATATATCTAAACGACACTCTCCTCTTGCGGGACACTAGCCGAACAGGCGAACTCGTGAGCCGTGTGAGACTGCGTACAGTATGGCTGAGGGCTGGGAAATGTGAAGATTTCTCCCTCTTCCGTCGGGAGAGGGTAGGGGTGAGGGGTCTAAAAAAGTCATAGGTTTAGATTTTACTCCAACAGATTACTAATCTGCTGGAGCAGGCATTTTTCTTACAGCACGTTTATGCAAGCTGTAAAATCTTGTCTTATATTTAAACATATATGCGGCACAAGCCTGTCCTGTACCATGAATACAAAGATGTAAATGATTTGATGCTAAATCATATAGTCTGATACCATCTTTATATATACCAAAATCGTATAAATCTTCTCCAAACTTATTCGGGCCTTTATCGGGGCCGTTTATATCGATATAAATTATTCCGCAGCGATTTCTGACATCTTTACAAGTAGGATGAATGATATTTAAAGCAACTCCAACGTTATTATTTAGCATAAATTTATAATGCTCAAATGTTGAATAACGTGTTTTTTTTAAGTTTTGACGTATTGGTTTTTTAATATTTACATAACGAGGAAAACATTTGTCATCATTTTTAAAACTGCAATTTTCCTTTATTGGCAGGTCTTTAATAAGCTCTCTGGCAACAATGAAAGTTTCCATATCATCATATGTCCACTTAAATGTCGTTCGCTCAAGTGCTTTTGAATATGCGGATTGCAGTATTTTAAAAGTTTGTTCCGCTTTGTATATTATATAAAAATCT
>JAFVDH010000049.1 GCA_017478515.1 bacterium | reverse complement strand
AGATTTTTATATAATATACAAAGCGGAACAAACTTTTAAAATACTGCAATCCGCATATTCAAAAGCACTTGAGCGAACGACATTTAAGTGGACATATGATGATATGGAAACTTTCATTGTTGCCAGAGAGCTTATTAAAGATTTGCCAATAAAGGAAAATTGCAGTTTTAAAAATAACCATAAATGTTTTCCAAGCAGTGTAAATATTAAAAGACCAATTCATCAACATTCAAAAAAAACAAGTTATTCAACATTTGAATATTATAAATTTATGTTAAATAATGATGTAGGCGTTGCCTTAAATATTACTTATCCAAACTGTAGAGCTCTTAGAAATCGCTGCGGAACAATTTATATTGATATAAACGGCCCCGATAAAGGCCCGAATAAGTTTGGAGAAGATTTATACGATTTTGGTATATATAAAGATGGTATCAGACTATATGATTTAGCATCAAATCATTTACACAAATGTGTTCATGGTACGGGGGAGGCTTGTGCCGCATATATGTTTAAATATAAGACAAGATTTTACAGCTTGCATAAACGTGCTGTAAGAAAAATGCCTGCTCCGCCGATTAGAAATAAGAAATAAGAACTAATAATTAATAAAAAGATTTAGGTATTAAAACAAAAGCCCTAAACTCCAGAACCGGGAATTTCCAGTTTTTTCAAACGTTGTTCAATTTTTCTGTACCATTGCAGCGGAGTTTGATACAATGTGTCGTAAGCTTCTAAATTACCCTCGGACAAATCCTTAAGTTGTTTATCGCATCCAGCTGTAAGTACATCGGACAAATATTTTGAATATTCTTTCCTATCAACTTTTGCATCGTCAAGAACAATAACATCTTGAAAATCAACAAGAACTTCAGGTTTATTTGCTCTTAAAAACGCATAATTTACGGCAACAGGTACAAGATTAACTTTACCGTATTTTTTTACCGCATTTTGAGCTATGTATGTCAAACCTGTTTGGAATTCTATTGGTCTGTAATTTGGAGGCATAATAATGCCCTGAGGAAAAATATATAAAAAGTTATTCAAATCACCGATGGCGTCAACCGCAAATTTTAATGCTGCCATTGAAGCCTGAGGAGATTTTTTATTAACAGAAAAAGCTCCGCAGCGTCTTAATAACGGAAATCTGTTCAACTCTTCCACCATTATTCTGATTTCTTTTTTAAAAAGTCTTCTGCAAAGATTATACCCAACAAGTCCATCCCACCAATTTGTATGCGGAGCAAAAAGAATTGTAGGCACAGATGTATCACGGTGAAAAATCTTATCTGCGTTTTTATATCTAAACGCAAAGAATCTGTTTTCCATCATGCGAAAAAAAACAGTATCTGCAACAAAAAGCCAAAATGCAGAAGTCTTTGCAGGTGCAAATTTTTCATCTTTATTTCTTAGCTTTGTAGGAGGAACATGTTGATATAAATCTTCCATAGTATGCTTATAATACTACATTTATTTAAGTAGGGCAGAATTATTAAGCTTTTTTAAGAAAAATTAACAAATAGCCATCTTTCTATTGTGTAAAAAACATGTTTAAAATACGATTATCACATAAGGAAATGAAGTGAATATCTTCAGCTGTGCCGCAGCCGTAAAAGCCGGAATACTTTAAATTAGCCAATCTTCGAGCAAAGTAAGGCATTATATACACTATCCCAACGTTATATTTTACCCTGTAATTAATTCGAAATATTGGCACTTATAAAATAATCGTTAGTCTTTAGAAGAAGTGTTTAATATGGCATCAACAATGGCAGTACAAACGAATAAACCCTCAGGCGGATTATGTCCGCACGGATTGCCCCCGGGAGCGTGTCCTATATGCTCGGGCGGTATGGGTACCGGCAGCGCAAAAAAGGCTGACTTTAGTGCAAAACCCGGAGAAATGAGTTGGAACGAATGTGCCGCAATAGGTGCTATGCTTAGAGCTCAAAAACTTAGAGCTCAACAAAATGAACAAGCTTATCAAAACAGACTGCTCGCTGTTGCAAAATTTGAAACTCAAATGATGGCGGTTACCCAAAAACTTGCCGTAATTGCCTCTCAATTGGCTCAGACTCAAAATATTCTTGCAAAACCTGCTCAAATACTATTTAACAAAGTTTTAATCCCAACAACAAACTTTGTTAAAAATATACCTGCAAATATTATGAAGTTTGCAAACAATATAATGAATAAGTTTACTGATATTCAGGATAAATTAAACGCAATATTTGGAGAACTTAAAAATTCTATAGAAAAGAAAGTCTCCGACAGATTGCAGGATGCAAAGAAAAAACTCTTTTCTCTTTTCGGATTATACGAACCTGAAAAAGCCGAAGAAGAAAAAGAGGTAGACTCCTCCAAACGAACATTTGAGGCAAGGACATTCCTGCACGATGTATACAACAAAATAACAAGAACCCTGCAAAGTTACGATGATTTAAAGAAAAAAGAAAAAAACGAATATGATTCAACCGCTTAGATACACAACAGAAAGAATAGTAAAAGAGTTTACGCCAAAAACTTACAAACCTTGTGAGCTTCCGACTAAAACTCGTCCTTTTGCTATTTTTGACAACGAAAAAGTTGACTCATTTGTTAGAAACAAAGAGCTTGCTATACCAAAATTAGCAAAACTTGTTGATAATGCAAAAACAGAAGAAGAAAAAACAGAATGCATATATATAGCAGACCAAATGGCCGAAGTCGGTACAAAAAATATGGATAAAATGTATTACAGAATGTCTAAGTTTAATGATGATAAATCACCAAATATTCAAACATTCTTATCTGGATTTTACAGAAAAACCTTAAACCCGGATGCTTTTGGCCCGCTTGTAAAAACGATGTTTGATAATATTAAACAGCCGCACAAGGATATATCTTATGACCCGAATGAGGAAGTAGGAGGAGCAGTTATAGAATACATAAGGGATGCATTCCAACAAAGTTTGAAAAAATAAATTTTAATTAGAAAAAGTAGAGTAGATTAAATATAAAGGGAAACAAAATGAAAATTAATTCAATCAACAATTTTATGTCAGCAAAGCCAATTCAAAGACTTATGTTTAAAGGTGCTGTAGAAAATCCTATAACACCGGTATCAAAGGTAAATTTAAACCAGCCTGACAAAGATGTTTTTGAAAAACATTCAGCAAAATCTGATATTCAAACTGAAAACAAACCTGCATCTAAAGCTGATATCGGCAATGTAAAAGAAGTTTTAACAGAAAAAACAGAAAATAAATTTGAATTACCAAAAGATAAAGAATTCAAAAAACCTGTCTTGGCAACAAAAGAAAAACCATATTGTCAATTTGATCAAGAAAAGGTAGATTTATTTGTCAATGCAAGAGAAAAAGCAATTCCTGCATTGACAGAAATGTTAAATAACGCCAAAGACGAGGGAGAAGTTTGTGAGGGCTTATACATAGCAAACGCAATGGCTGCGGAAAACGTAAAAGGCGTTGATAAAATGTACTACGGAACATTTTCTAAATTTAATGAAGAAAAATCACCAAATGTTCAATCACTGTTGTCAGGTGTATACAGAAGAATTTTAGTACCAGATACATTCGGCCCATTAGTAAAAATGCTT
>JAFVDH010000048.1 GCA_017478515.1 bacterium | reverse complement strand
GCTGTGCCATAGCACTACTTGAACTTTCCGACGATGCATCCGTTTTTTTAGATATTTTTACTTTTAATGTTTTTGATATAAGTTTTTGGTCTTTGCGGCTCATATTTGTTTCTTCGGAAATTTCCGAAAACAATGCATTCAGATCAATACCTGCAGCTTCAGCCTGTTCTTTTAACGCTTTTAACTTAGTATTTAATGATTTTTTTAACGCACTGCTGCCCTCTGAGCCCTCAGAACCATCTGAACTTCCAGCATTCATTCGCTTTGCAAGTTTTATAAGCTCTTGTGCCTGAGTTTTTATTTGCTCCTTTACGGTATCAGATGTGTAGGTATCTTCAGTTCCGCCTATTAAATCATCGCCAAAAAGTAACCCGCCATTGCCGTCAGCACTTCCTGCCTGCGATGTCCCCAGAGATTGCGGTAAGTTTACGCCTCTTACAGATATTGAATTTATTTCGGTCATAATTCACCCACACTTTTATACGGTTTTACATGAATATAAAGTTCCATAACGCAGTTTTATTGCTCTTTTTTGGGAAATATTAACATTTATTTACATTATATCCTCATTTATTAAAGTATATTTTTTTTATTCCGTAAATCATATTATAAGAGTATAATTATTTGGAATTTATTATGAATATTAAAAGTATCGTTAACATAAACAATGTTTCAGGAATAAAACCTACCCAAGGACTAAGACCAAGATTGAATTTAGGTCTGCAAAAAGATACTTTTGAACGGACTTCGTTTAAAGGTAATTTTAATGCCGATGATGCGATTATGGAGTTAAAAGAAATAAAAAATTTCAAAGGAACACCTAAATTCAATGATGAAAAATTGGAAATTATAAAAAAAGAACTTATAAAAGCACCTGATAAGTGGGAACCTTTTAAAACTTTAGTTCAAAACCCTAAAATTTTTAGTGCTTTAGCTTGCGAAATCTTAGAAAAGGATGTAAATATTGTACAAAATCTTGCAGATTTATCTGCGATGAAAAAAGAGGATAACTCTCCTCGATTCAGTCCTTTTGATATAAAAGCTTTTTCTCAAAAAGTAGAAAATAATGAAGATTATGAAAAAGCAAAAGTTTTGGCTCAATGTAACCTTGAAACAGAAGATATAATTGCTTTATCAAAAAATAACCTTCTCAAAACTCCTAACAAAGTTGTAGAATACTATAACAAAATGGAAAAAGACTGCGGTGAAAACGCTTTATCAATAAAATTCCAAACAGATTACTACGACCCGAACGCTTTTGCACTTATTGCAGATTTGAAAGATACGAGTAAAAAAATAGAACTTTTTGATAAGGACTTGAATATAATTTCAACAGAAGAAGTAAAAGCTCGAACATTCCCTAACGGCAAGCAGTATCAAATAAAGAAAACTATTGATAACAGAACCAATACTATATCAAAAGTAAAATTGGAAGTTAATAAAAAACTGCCTCAACCTGTTTTGATAAACGAAATAAGGGTTGTACGAGACAAAAACGGCAAAACCTTAAGAAAAGAATACACCGACCAGTCAGAAATACCCGGCGTTTTAAACATAAAACATGTATTCCCTGACGGTTCGGAAAAAATACTATCTCAAGGTTCTGTTGATAAAAAAACAGGTATCACAACAGTTAAAAAAGACATGACCTCTCTTGACGGAACAAGAACACAATATTTGTACGAAAATGACCCGCAAGGTAACAGAATTAGCGATTATATTATTACTGACAAAAACGGAAATGTTTTATTGAAAAACTCTCAATCCTTTGAAGTTATTTCGGATAATAAATTTATTTCCGCAAAAAATGACCAAAAATATGAAATAACCGTTAATGAAAAAGAAATAAATATCAAAAATTTAAAAGATAATAAAGACTCAAAGCTTACTTTTGAAAACTATATTGACGGAAATAAAGAAAAAATCCTTGATGTTCTGAAAAAAATGCCGGGTGAAGAACTTATTGCACTGAGCAAAACAGTAAAACACTTAAACGGCATAGATGATATTAATTATTCAACTTACGGAGTTGTAAACAAACGAATAAAAACAGGAGATAACCTCTTTGTAATGCTCCACGAACTCGGACATGCAAAAGATTACAATGAAGTTGATGTAAAACAGGAAGAAACACTAAAAAAATCAATCTTTTCAAACAAAAAAATAAATGAGGTGTTTGAAAAAGAAAAAGCCTTGTTTAATGAAGCTTTCCCTGCGGCACAAAGAGAACATATAAATTACTTTATAAAAACTTCGGAAGAAAAAGACGGTCTGCAAGAAACAATAGCGGAAACAAATGCTCTTTTAAATACATATAATAACGAAGATCTATTCTCTATCCGCTCTCAATACTTACAACAGTATTTCCCCAGAACGGTTGCGGAATTATCAAAAATTCTGAGTAAGTAATTTAAATTTACATGCAAAAAAAAGGTATGACTTAAATAAATCATACCTAAGTAAATAAAATTATGAGATTTTTGATTATAAATTAAATAAACTGTATATTTTATCCTGAATTTCATCTTCAATAAGTTCAGGAGAAAGTCTGTTCAAATCAATTGCCATTTGATAATAAGAGGCAGCATCTTGTGCCAGTCCTAATTTTTCGTATGCACGTCCCGCATTAAAATATGCAAGAGTATAATTAGGGTTTAGTTCTATTGCTTTTAAGAAACAGTTTAAAGCCTCTTTATTATCAGCAAGTCCGTCAATATAAACAACTCCAAGATTGTTATATGCAGTATCACAGTCAGGATTTAACTCAATAGCCTTATTATATGCAACTAAAGCTTCTTCTATGCAATTATTTTCCCATAATGCAAGACCTAATTTAGCATAGGCTAAGAAACAGTTTCCGTTAACTTTTATTGCGTCGCAGTAAGTTTGTATAGCATTATCTAAATCGTTTTGTGCCATATAAATATCTGCCAATGAAACATGCAATTCATAATTATTTTCGTCCAAAACTAATCCTGCTTGGAAAGCTGATAATGCTGACTGAAAATCCATTTTCATATCTAAATAAACAAGTCCTAAAGTATGACATACTAATGCTGTCCATTTATCGTCAGGATTTATTTTAATAGCCTTTTGATAATGTTGTATCGCATCATCAAACATATTACTTCTTAAATATGCAAACGCTATTGCATTATTAAAATATGGATTGTTGTTATCACTGTCAAGAGCTAACTTAAACGCAACCAAGGCATGGAAATTATCGCCCTTTTTCAAATATAGATGACCCAATTCGTAATATATTTGAGGAGTATCTTTTCCGAAATTTAACAAAGCTGTGTAGTAATCAATCGCTTCATCAATAGCATTCGGCATATATGTTCTTGTTATTGTTGCAAGTTTTAATAAATTTTTTCTGTCATTCGGTTGAGTAATATATGCTTTTTTGTAACAGTCCAATGCATCTGTATATTCTTCTTTTCTCATTAATATATCACCCATTCTTGAATAGAATGAACCTTTATGACCAGTTTTTTCTACAGCCTTTTTATAAACTTTTAATGTTGCTCTAAAACCATTCACACCCTCAAGCATTGTTCCTATAGTTTTGTACAAAGCAACTGCTGCATTATCTTTAATATTTTTAAATAACATTTTTAACGATTTTTTATCTATTGCAGACAATACTACTCCTGAGATTAAATGATATAGGAATTTGTGTAATTTGATTATGCTCAAATTTTTAGAATCTATCTGACTTAATATGCTTGATGAATATAAAAGTCTTGCTCTTGCCGATTTTAAACCTGCAAATTTTACAGCTTTTTCATATTCTTTTGAAGAAGATGTAAAATCTCCGGCTTTTTCCATAAAATATGCTGTGTATAAATGAGCATCAGAATTTTTCGGAGCTACTGATATTGCAGCTTTGCATTGTTCTATTGCATTTTCTAAATCTATTTCTCCGCTTTCTAACATTAAAGATGCTAATCTATAATAGCTTTCAGAAATATTCGGATTTGATTTTAAAGTTAACAAATATTGGTTAACAGCCTCCAATAAATCCTCATTCTGTCCTTTTAAAAGGTATTTTTCATGTGCTGCTCTTGCATTTTCTAATGTCTCAACAGGGTTTAACAAAATTTCTTTAGTCATTCCTTGACTTTGTTCGGCAGTGATATTTAACATAAATTTCTCCATAATTTATTTACAAGTTTCCTTTCGGCATTTAAAAATTTTTATTTAACAAAAGCTTTTAAATATCCTCTATTCGGTCTACTTTATTCAGATTAAAAACTACCCAAAAACTTGATATAGATTTCTATTATGCTAAAATTAACATGTAACAGACAACGGGCGAGAAAACTATCATGAAAAGTACAACACTAAGACGTTCAAATATATCTAAAGAAAAAATTAAGTCCATTGAAGCACTTTCTAAATACAGACGCAGAAATTACAGCAGTGCTCAAACAACAATTTTTCAACCTATAAAGGATAAAGAACTTGATATTTTATGGCAAGACTTAAAACAACCTGGCACAAAATCTGAAAAATCTCCTATTGTATATATTATTACAGGATTTATTCTTGGTGCGGTTTCTATGTTAATTTTAACTACTATTGTTAATCTTTCTATGAATGCAGTTAAAGAAAACTCTTTCGACGAAACACCTACAGCAATCGAAACATCTGCAGAACCCGCTAAATTGACTTTTATTCCTGCTGATACAACTGATGTTAAAAACCTTACTTCTGAAACTTATACTGTACAAAGCGGCGATACGTTAGAATCTATTGTTATCAGATTTTACGGTTCTTACACAGAAAAAAATGCTAAAAAAATAGAAAAAGCAAACAATATTTCAAACCCTAATCAATTACAATTAGGTCAATCACTAATAATTCCTCTTGGAGCAGATTAACTTTAACAAATAAAAATAACAAGGGCCGGTTACAGTAAACTGTAACCGGCCCTTGTTTTAATACAACACAGCTCAAACATAAATCCAAAAATGATGTACAAGCTCAAGGCTAAAAGCACCTGCCTTTCGCCCCGTTGCGATATAGAACTTAATATTAATTATTTTCCTTTTTTATTTTATATATACAAAAATCTTCCTGTTTCTTATTTTTTAAACATTTATACCTTTGTATAGAATAAAAAATTTCTGTTTTATCATCTTTTATAAACGTAGTATCTGAATTTTCAAACGCCTTCGGATTTATTGAAACAATAGAGTATATTTCATCATCATTTCCAATATTTTTATTAACCAATTTTATCAACCGATTTTTATCCAAGTAAGTATAATACTCATTGAAAAATCTGTTTGGAAGCTCCTTTTCATAACACAAATTGTTATTTGCAGGATAATTCACAATATCGTAATTAAAAGGTTTATCCTCGCAATAGTTTACCAGCCTGTGTCGATTATACGGAACGAGAACATGTCCAACAAAATTATCATTCGCACTTATAATTGCCTTTTTATACATATTTTTATCGTACAAAACTATTTTTGCCATTTTAACCGCATCGCCATTTTGTGTTAACTTTAAGCAAACATCATTAACGAATAGAGGAATAAATATATGTAAAAAAGAAACCGCAGCCAACAATACACTCATAAACTTTTTTATTTTTTCATTTTCGCAAGCTAAAAGCCCCAGCCATATTGTTATCATAAAATACAGCCAATAAAAAGCATGATTCCAGTAATGTCCGTAATACTTGAACATGAAACAAACCGACATAAAAACAGTAGTGAATAAAAAGAAAAATAAAATTTTTAAATGTTTGCGTAAAAAGAATACTAACGGCAAAATACAGGTTATTAGAATAAAAGAAGATATTACAAATATTTTCAATAAATTCTGATAAGGCAGGTTAATACCTCTATAATCCTTTATAGCTGTGGAATCAACACCGAATAATTGAAGAAAAATTAAGCCCGCACCAATAAATAAAATAGCCGATACTGCAAGTAAAGACTTCCGTTTTGGCATAGATTTTAGAAAATCGTAAATAAACAAAAAGCCAAAAGCAGCCGAACCGATTAATGCCATTGTGCTTGTGTTTGCACATACTATAAGAACCAATGAATATAATATCGGATGTTTCAACCTGTTTTCAAATAGCGCCGCAAGTAAAAATAACAACAATATCCCGATAGAATAACATCTCGCATAAACAGAATATACATACGTAAACGGAAATGAAAAAGTTATTAAAACTTTTATAAAGTTATTGAACGGTGCTTTTTGCCATAAAACAATTAATGCTCCCAGACAAAATATCCAATTCAAAAACTGCATTACATAAGGATATCCTATATGAAATTTTGCAAAAGGCATTAGTAATAAATACCATATAAAAGTATGCCCCTCAACTTTCATTAAATGAAAAATTTGAACTAAATTAAGTTCTTCCGCAATAGTCCATGCATGTGCTTCATCAAACCATGGTATATGATTTAAAATACGCACTATGGTGATAATACACCATAGTGCGATTGATATTAAAAAAGTTTTATTTTTTAAAAGAGTCATTATTTAACCACAATATTAACAAGTTTTTTAGGGACAACGATTGTTTTCACAATTGTTTTCCCATTTGTATATTCTTTAACTTTTTCACTTGCCAACGCAGTTTGTTCCATTTCTTCTTTGCTCATTGACTCATCAACGGTAATCTTATCTCTAACTTTTCCGTTTATTTGAACAACCAAAGTGAAATCTGCTAATTTAGCTTTATTTTCATCATATTCAGCCCAAGGTTGAGAGTGAATAGAACCCTCTCCGCCTAAATTTTCCCAGATTTCTTCTGAAAGATGAACTGTAACGGGCGACATTAATTTTATTAATGTTGCAATAGCATAACTGAATACTTGTTTTTCATCTTCGGTTAAATCATTTTTTGATTTTCTCCAGTCGGAAATAGAATTAACAAGTTCACGATATTTTGATATTACAGTATTAAATTGAAAATCCGTTTCAATATCATTTGTAATACCTTTTATCGCAATATTAACAATTCTGACAAGTTTGTCATCTTCTTTAGAAAGATTTTCAGGCAAACTGTATTTTAAGTTAATATCATCTTGGTTTGAAGAAATAAGAGTCCAAATTCTGTTCAAGAACTTGTAACAACCCTCAACCCCGGCATCAGACCAGTCAAAATCACGTGCTGGAGGTGAATCTGAAAGAATAAATAATCTTGCGGTATCTGCTCCGTAATTTTGAAATATTTCATCAGGATCAACAGTATTGCCTTTTGATTTAGACATTTTAGAACCATCTTTCAATACCATACCTTGAGTTAAAAGATTTTTAAACGGTTCATCAAAATCAAGTAAACCAATATCTTTTAAAGCTTTTGTGAAAAATCTTGAATACAATAAGTGTAATATTGCATGTTCAATACCACCAACATATTGATCAACAGGAAGCCATTTATTTACCAAATCTTTATCAAAAGGTTTGTCTGAATTTTTGGCATCTGCGTATCGTAAATAATACCAGCTAGAACAAATAAACGTATCCATTGTATCCATTTCTCTAACAGCATGCCCGCCACAAACAGGACAAACGGTATCTTTAAATGTTTTTGAAGTTGTAATTGGAGATTTACCGACAACGGAAAAATCAACATCTTCAGGAAGCATTACAGGTAATTGTTCTTCCGGTACTGGTTGAATTCCGCATTTATCACAATATACAACAGGAATTGGTGCACCCCAGTATCTTTGACGGGAAATCAACCAATCTCTTAGTCTGTATTGTGTTTTAAATTCACCAAAACCGTTATCTACAGCCTTTTGCGTAATTGCCTTTTTAGCTTCCGTATTTTTCATTCCGTTAAATTCATTTGAATTTACCAGAATACCCTCATCAGTATACGCATTTGCCATTTCTTCAACTTTTAATTCTCTATCTGTTGGAGAAATAACAATTTTCATTGGCAAATTATATTTTTTAGCAAAAGCAAAGTCTCTTTCATCATGAGTAGGAACAGCCATAACTGCACCTGTTCCGTATTCAACAAGTGCATAATCTGCTGTCCAAAGAGGGAAAGTTTCACCTGTAAACGGATTTACACAGTGTGTTCCTAAAGGTACACCTGTTTTTGGTCTGTCTGTTGAAAGTCTTTCTATTTCAGACATTTTTCTTGCATTTGCTCTATATTCTTCAACTGCTGTTTTATTTTCATCTGTTGTTAATTTATCAATGTCTTTGTATTCAGGAGCAACAACAAGATATGTAATACCATGAACGGTATCAGGTCTTGTTGTATATACAGGAACTTCCATTTCTTCTCCGCTTGGAGCATCAACAACTTTAAATCTAAAAATAGCACCTGTTGATTTACCAATCCAGTTTGCTTGCATTGTTTTTACATTATCACCCCAGCCGTCAAGCTTTTCTAAATCTTGAAGCAGTTGTTCAGCATAATCAGTAATCTTTAAGAACCATTGTGAAAGATATTTTTTCTCAACAACGCTGTCGCATCTCCAGCATTTGCCATCGATAACTTGTTCATTTGCCAAAACTGTTCCGCATTTATCACACCAGTTTACGGCAGCTTCTTTTTTGTAAGCCAATCCTTTTTTATATAACTGTAAAAACAGCCATTGTGTCCATTTATAATAATCAGGCTTACAAGTTGTAACTTCTCTGTCCCAATCGTAAGAAATTCCAAGCATGTTTAACTGTTTTGTCATATATGCAATATTTTCATCTGTCCATTTTGCAGGATTTGCACCATGCTGCATTGCGGCGTTTTCAGCAGGTAATCCAAAACTATCCCATCCGATTGGATGCAAAACATTATAGCCTTTCATTTTCTTAAATCTTGCTATAACATCCGTTATTGTATAATTTCTTACATGTCCCATGTGTAATTTTCCGCTTGGATACGGAAACATTGACAGGGCATAATATTTAGGCTTGTCACTGTCATCGAAAGTTTTAAAAACTTTTTCTTCCGCCCATTTTTCCTGCCACTTTTTTTCAATTCCTTGAGGATAATATAATTCTTTCATAATTTGCCTTTCAACTACCTATATTTTAATTTTATCACGAAAAAATAATATTTTTTGAAAAAAGGCAATTTTTGACAAACAAAATACTTTATATATATGTAGTTAGTTATTGGTGGTTTTTTATAATGGTTAAAAATTTTGAAATTATTGTTTTGCGTGTGTATGAAAACGTTATAAGCTGTTTTGAACAATGTTTTTTAGAATTTAACAATAATTATAGACCCGCTCCCATAGCAATATATGCGAAAGACGAATTGTTGCGTAATAATTTACGCTAATTCACAAGAAATATTTTAAGTTTAGGTTAGGTTTTTAAAGGTTTAAAAGTTACAATGAAAGCATTCAGTTTCAATCAAGGTTCAAATTCAACAACAAATATAACAGATATAACAAGCATTTTTAACAGTCCGGAACAAAATTTAAACATGATTAAATCAAACATCGGAATGAGTAATCCGATGCAGATAAATAGACTACTAAACCAACAGCAGCAAGCAAAATTTAACCAAATACAAAAACCGCCAATGAAAGTATACTCAACAGGATTAAAAGCTAAAGATAAAGCATATCTCAACTTTGCAGGGAAAGTCGTAGCCTACAAGGCCCAGCCTGATAGAGACACTTTTATAAAAAGTTCAAACTAATTTCAAACAAAATATTCAATTAATATAAAATACTAAACCAATAACCAATAACCAATTTTTTAAACGGATTGAATATAAAATTCAATCCATTTTTATTTGCAAATTAAAAAAATATTTTTGATAACAAAAAGGACTTCTGAAGAAGTCCTTTTTGAAATATAAGAATAAAATATTAACGTTTTGAGAATTGAAATCTTTTTCTTGCTCTTTTACGTCCGTATTTCTTACGTTCTTTAACACGAGGGTCACGTGTTAACAAACCTTCTGCTCTTAAAACATTTTTGTATTCTTCATTAGATTTTACTAATGCTCTTGCAATACCATGTCTAATAGCTCCGCATTGAGAAACAACACCGCCGCCAACTGTTTTAACTCTTACATCATATTTTTCTTGATTTTCTGTTAAAACAAGCGGTCTGTATAACATCATTTCAACAGCAGGTCTGTTGCCGATATAATCTTTTAAAGTCTTTCCGTTTACGAAAATTCTTCCTTTACCTTTTACTAATTTAACAACTGCTATAGAGGTTTTTCTACGACCTGTTGCCATTATTGCATCATTTGCCATTATTTAGCCTCCTTTTCTAATACGATAGGTTTTTGTGCTGCATGAGGATGTTCACTTCCTGCATATACTTTCAATTTTGTGAATTGTGTATCACCTAATGTATTGTGTTGTAACATACCTTTAACTGCTTTTTCAATTGCAAGTCTTGGGTCTTTTTCCATTAATTCTTTGAAACTTGCTGATTTTAATCCACCCGGATATTTTGTATGGTGGTAGTAAATTTTATCAGTTTCTTTGTTACCTGATACACGAACTTTATCCGCATTGATAACAATTACAAAATCGCCTGTATCAACGTTTGGTGTGTATTGTGGTTTATTTTTTCCTCTTAAAATGTTTGCAACTCTTACTGCCAAACGTCCTAATATTTCGTCTGTAGCATCTATTACATACCATTTTCTTTCTACTTCAAGAGGTTTTGCTGAATAAGTTTTCATGCTTTTTTCTCCATTATATTCTTTTGTATTCTATTTTTCTTTTAGTAGTCTACTTTTACTAATGTAAGCCCATATGGACTTATTTTTTTGCCCGCTCTGCTGCGGTCTTTTGAACTAAGGATTTCTTTCATCATTTCGGGTTCTAAATTATCTTTTTCTATCATTAACAATGTTCCTGCAATATTTCTTACCATATTATACAAAAACCTGTCAGCGGATAATTCTATAATGATAAAATCCTCTTCCCTCCTACATTCTGCACGGGTTAATTTGCAAATTGTATTTGGATTATCAACTCCGGAGTTTTTAAAAGCTCTGAAATCATGTTCACCCTCTAAATATTTTAGAGCTTTTGACATTCTTTCAATATTTATTTCGCCCTCTATTCTCATTAAATTACCATCAAAGGCACTTTTTTGATTACGATTAATAAATCTGTATTCGTAATGCCGCTGCTTGGCAGAGAGTTGAGAATGAAAATTCTTATCAACTTCCTCAATACTTGAAACAGAAATATCATTCGGGAGAAGTTTGTTTATTGACCTGATAAATTTTGAAGCAACAAATTCTTTATCAGTATCAAAATGAACAACCTGTGCTCTTGCATTTACTCCTGCATCAGTTCTTCCGGAGAAGATTGTTTTTATAGTTCTTATTTGATTGGAGCTTTTAACTCCTGTCAATGTGCTAATTGCTTTTTCAAGTTCGCCTTGAATTGTCGGTTTAGTTTCGACTGTTCCGTTTTTTGCTAACTGTATCTGGCTGCCGGCGTAATTTTTGCCGACATATTCTATTTCCAGCTTATATCTTTTCATTATACAAGTTGGATTAATGCCATTTCAGTTGCGTCGCCTCTTCTTGGCGGTAATCTGTAAATTCTTGTGTATCCGCCTTGTCTTGAAGAATATTTTTTACCTATTATGTAAAATAATTTTCTCAAAACTGTTTGAGGTGTTAATTTTTTATCTTTATCCGGAGCATCAAATAATTCACCGGTTTGAGGATCGATAAATTTACCGATTTCTTTATCATAAATGAATTTTGATACTTGACGTCTTGAGTGAACACTGTCAGTTTTAGCCATAGTGATTATACTTTCAGCATATGCTCTTAGGGCTTTTGCTCTAGGCATAGTTGTTTTTATTTCACCATGAGTGAACAATTCTGTTGCTAAAGCTCTTAAAAGTGCGTCTCTTTGGTCTTTTGCTTTTGATAAAGTATGTTTTTTTGTTAAGTGTCGCATTTTTTTATCCTTCTATATTTTATGTTATTAGTTCAATTCTTCTTCAGTAATTTCAGGGCCAGGAGCTAAGTCTAAGCCGAAATGTCTTAATCTTTCAACAACTTCGTCTGATGATTTTTTACCAAAGTTTTTAATATTTAATAAATCATGTTCAGATTTTTTCAATAGTTCAGCCATTGAATTTATACTTGCTCTTTTCAAGCAATTATAAGCTCTCACTGACAATTCCAATTCTTCTATAGTAATTGATGGTGTTTCATCTTCAACTACAACTTCTTCTTGAACAGGAGTCGGAATAGAGATTGTTGCAGGTTGACCTGAGATAGCAGAAATTTGAATAAAGTGGTCAATCAATAGTTGAGATGCTTGAGATAAAGCACTTGTTACATCAACTGAACCATTTGACCAAATTTCTAAAATTAATTTATCATAGTCAACAACGTCACCTACACGAGTTGGTTCTACAGTGTAGCTTACTCTTTTAATAGGCATAAATGTTGCATCTATAGGTAACATATCAATTGCTGCACCGTCTTTTGAATCACGAGGTACGTCATTTGCTACGTAACCTTTTCCTGTTTCAACGATTATATCTGCGTGGAAACTTCCGCCATCAGCAATTGTACAAATTAACCAGTCAGGATTTACCACTTTTACACCTGCAGGTAATTGAATATCACTTGCAAGAACCGGACCTGCGTGGTCTATATCTATTCTTAAGTGTTGTGCTTCTTTTGATTCTGTTTTTACTACCAAGCCCTTTAAATTTAACATTACATCTATAACGTCTTCTAATATACCTGGGATTGAAGTGTATTCATGAGTAATACCTTCAATTCTTGCTGATGTAACAGCTGTTCCCTCTAAGCTTGATAATAGTACACGTCTTAGTGAGTTACCGATTGTTGTACCAAAACCTTTTTCTAACGGCTCAATTACAAACTTTCCGTATTGCGAACCGTCAGAACTTGTTGTTGTATTTACTGCTTTAATTTTTAATTCCATAATACCTTTTCTCCTAGTTGATTTCTAACTTTTGTGCTATTTTCGGCTATTTCTTCCGACTATTTAGAATAGAACTCAATTACAAGTTGTTCTTTGAATTCTGAATCAAGTTCGCCTCTTTCAGGAATTCTGTCAAAAGTTATTTTTAATGCATCTTTGTCTATTGTCAACCATGCAGGAGCACAAGCCATATCTATCATTTCTATAACTTGTTTTTTTACAAAATCTGATGATTTTGATTTTACTGTTATTACATCGCCTGCTTTTAGTAGGTATGACGGAATATCAACTTTTTTATCGTTTACTAAGATGTGTCCGTGATTTACAATTTGTCTTGATTGTTTTCTTGTGATACCAAAGCCTGCTTTGAATAATACGTTATCCAATCTTGATTCTAACAGTTGTAAAAGGATTGTACCTGTAACGCCTTTTCTTCTTGCTGCTTCGTTATAGTATTTTGCAAATTGTTTTTCTGATAACAAATATGTTAATCTGATTTTTTGTTTTTCATTCAAGTGTAATGCATATTCAGAAAGTTTCTTTCTCATAGCACCGTGTTGACCTGATTCGGTTTGTCTCATAGAAGAAGTTAACTTTCTGTTTGATAATTCTTTTACTCCGTAGTTACGGAATAATTTATTTGTTGGTCCTGTATATCTTGCCATTTTATTTTCCCTTTATTTTTTATTTGTTTTACTTTTTGTTGTTTCTATGATATGCGGCAACTGAAATTTATTATAAATATTCAGTTTAATAATATCTTTTAACAGATAAAATACCGCTTTTATCAACTATACTCTACGTTTTTTAGGTGGTCTGCAGCCGTTGTGAGGAATTGGAGTTACGTCTTTAATTAGAGTTATTTCCAATCCTGCTGCTTGAATAGCTCTGATTGCAGTTTCACGTCCCGAACCCGGGCCTTTTATGTATACTTCTACTTTTTTCATACCTTGGTCAATAGATTTTTTTGCAACCAATTCCGCTGCTGATTGCGCTGCAAACGGAGTTCCTTTTCTTGCTCCTTTAAATCCTGTAGCTCCGGCTGTTGCCCATGCTATTGCATTTCCTTGTGTATCTGTTGAAGTTACGATTGTATTATTGAATGTTGATTGTATATGAACAACACCTTGTAATACGTTCTTTTTTTCTTTTTTCTTTGTTGTCTTTGGTCTTGCCATTTTTTTATTCCTTTTTCCTTATTAATATCTTGTTTGTTTATTGCTGTTTTTACTAACTATACGGTTTTCTTCTTAGTAATAGCTAAACCTTTTTTACCTCTGCGGGTTCTTGCATTTGTTTTTGTTCTTTGGCCTCTGCATGGTAAATTCTTTTTATGTCTCATACCTCTGTATGAACCAATTTCTTGAAGTCTTTTTATGTGCATTGAAACAGATCTTCTTAAATCCCCTTCAATTTCATAGTTTGATAATTCGTTTCTTAATAATTTGATGTCGTTTTCTGTCAAATCATCTGTTCTTAAATCAGGTGAAATACCTGTTGCTTTTAATATGTTTTCGCTTCTTTTTGGGCCAATGCCGTATATGTATGTTAGAGCGATAATCATTCTTTTGTTACGAGGTAAATCTACCCCTGCCAATCTTGCCATATTTTTTTCCTTTATCTTAATGTATTTTACTTTTGTTTTTGGATGGAACCTTGTTCCGATTTTATTAGATTATTGTCTTATACCTTGCTGAACAACATGTTTTATTTTGTAAAACTATCGTCCGCCGATTTAGTTTCAGGTTGAGTATAAATTTTCAACCCGATACCTTTTGCAAAACCTAACCTTGTCTTTGTTTGTGTTTTGGGTTTTCACAAATAATTGCTATTCTGCCTTTTCTTTTAATACATTTGCATTTGTCGCAAATCTTTTTTACTGAACTTCTTACTTTCATTTTCTTTTCCTTTATATTGTGTGTTATTTTTATTGATTAATAAGTTTATTATTTCAATCTGAACGTTATTCTGCCTCTTGTTAAGTCGTATGGTGTCATTTCAACCTTAACCTTATCACCCGGCAAAATTTTTATAAAGTTTTTTCTGATTTTGCCTGAGATATGTGCTAATATTTCATGGTCATTTTCAAGCTTTACACGAAACATTGCGTTAGGCATTGATTCTATAATCGTTCCTTCTAATTCAATTACGTCTTTTGACACTATTTTTACCTTTGAGGAATACTCCTCAGCCCTTTCTTTTAATTCGACTTCTTTAATATTATTTGCTAAATTTTTATTTGCAAGCATTTTAACCCAGTTTTTTAAAGTTTTTTGACAAAAAATAATGATTGTTTTTTTATAAATACCAATGTTAAAATAGCTTTAATAAGTTTAAAAATTAGAATATTTCTATTTTTTAGAGTTAAATGTAAATTTTTGCAAATATTTTAATAAGCATTAATTTAATAAAACAAACAAGTTTTCACAAGAAGTTTTTTTGAGCAATATACAAAAATAAGTGAACATTACAGAAACCCACAAAACAATGATAACGTTGACAAAATGAATTTAACAAACCTCGTTAAAATTTTTATACAAAAAATTCCATTACATATTGCACTCACATAGGCAAAAATTTTCCTATACAAACTCCTCAGAGCGGCTACAGTACAAGGCAAGTTCTTTTCTTCTCATATCTATTCGCACCTCAAGCAGCATCAAAGCCGTTTCTACCGCAGTAACACCCGATTTTGGGTATATTCCGAACAAATTTGGCTCGGAAAGGTTATCATAAAATATTGTTTTAAAATTATTTATCTGCTCAAAAATATTCTCATCTATAACCTTATTTACTTCATGCAAATCTACATACATAAGGCCCATTTCTTCTTTCATTCGTGAAATTTTTCTTGAATTAAGGCATTGTTTCATAACATTCAAGTGATTTAAAATAATTCCGTACTGTTCAAATATAAATCTCTTTTTAACAGGCAAAGTATCCTTAAAATATTGCATTGTCAAATCATAACCTATTTGTATAAGGTGTTCCCGTTTTTCTTTCGGCTGATTAAAATCAACTATAACAACTTCCCCTGTATTTAATATTATGTAATCGTATTTATCCTTATTTCCGTAACAATCAACAATAAAATCCGTTGCAATTGCAGTTACACAGCTATAAACGGTATTTATAAAATTAATTGCATTTTTTCCTTTGCCGGCATAGTCACCCTCTAATCTAAATTCCAAAATCCTGTCTTCCTTTGAATTCAAGGTTTTCGATAATTTCCACAAAGGCCAGCTTTTTTGCAAATCACCATCAACAAGTTCAGAATTTTCAAATTTATACGGAGGCATCAGCCCGGGCATTGTGGAAGAAATTCTGATAGCCTTTGCTATTTCAAAATCTGGGGTTTCGTATTTAGAAAACTCCTTGCACTTAAAATTGGTTAAATCTGTTGTTATTATCACCAAATCTTTATTCAAATCTTTAAACGTGACAGGCAGACTTACGTTTTTGTTATAGACATCTCCGTAATACTTTTTCTCTATAAGCTCTCTGAGCCAGTCAAGAAAAACTTCCCCTTTAGAAAGAGCAAATTCTTTTCCCAATCCGAAATGAATATCTTTAAACAAATCAAAATTTATATCCAGAAAAAGCTCTTTTAATTCTTCAACACTGTATCCCACGGCAAGCAGACCTGCAAATATTGCACCTACAGATGAACCCGCAAGTGCACCTATTTCAACGCCGAGTTCATTCAACGCTTTTACAGCACCGATATATGCAATACCTCTGACTGCACCGCCGCCAAATATTACATCATATTTCAGGTTTGTCGTAAACATTATCAGTTTTTCTTTCTGAAATCTATATTTGTATCAAAGATAGAATTTTCATAATGTGTGAAATTCATCGTCGGCTGTTGATAGCTTTCTTTTTTCAACTTATTGCTCACAAGTACGGTAAATCTGTTTCCTCGATATGCCTCATGCCAATTACTTGTTTCTGTCAACTTATTTATAATAGGATATTCGTTTTCTAAAATCATTACGTCAGGCGGGTACTTTTTCAATACTTCATCCCAGCCATCCGCAACAAGGTGGAATTTCTTTAAAAGTGGTATCATTTCGTCATAATACACTTCTTCATATCTTCCGTCCATATATATCAAATTGTTTGGATACAACTTGTAAGATACATAACTTCCAAGTCCGAGATTTACCAGAATGTTACCCTTAAGATTATTTACTTTAACAAACTCTGTTTCCAACACAGGGAAAACAAAGCTTACTTTTGGTCTGTAATCAGCAACCCTTAACAGTGAAAAACAGAATAAAGCTAAAAACGTATAAATTACTAAGTTTTTCCATTTTGTAAGCGAAAAATCTTTTATCATCGAATAAAAATCAACATAAGCAAATGCTATACCAACAATAACAAAAAATCTTATCAATTTTAGATGCTGAACAGCAAGAACTGTCGTAGCCAATATCAGCAAGAATTTAGTTTTATCCGCCCTTGCATAACTAAAGCCATCACGAAAGACTTTTACACATTCTAAACCCAATATAAACAGCATAAAATATTTGAATGCGAAATAAGAATACATATGATATGGCGAAAATATTCCCCACCATTCAACAATATCCTTTCTGGCCATAGTGTTTGCCATCAACAAAAACTGCAAATACTTAAATCCGTAAGGATTTATCAGCAGCAGAGGAATTGTTGCTAAAAAAGCATATATATAATATTTAAATGTTTTTTTGTTTAACGCCTCTCCAATTGCGTATATCAGCATTAAACCCAAACCTGCAACCATTCCGCCGTGAATATTATTCCACAATATCATCAACAGCGGAAGAATAGCTAACACCTTGTAATTCTGCTTTATTCTTACATATTCCAATATGTACAAAAACATTGCAAAAAACATAAACGTAAACATATGACATCTTACAGGATAGAAAAAGACATCTTGTATTACGTATATCGCAAAAAAGTAGAATACTATATTATACTTTGAAATATGATTAGGTATATTGAGTTCAATAACTTTAAATGCAAAGTAAAATATTAAAAATGTCAAAATAGTTTGAAGCCAAACAATTCCCGCAGGCCCAAACCAGTGTTGAAACGCATAAATAATTACGCTTGCACCCCACTCATGGTCTATCCATTCATGGGTAGGTGTGTATGACAAAAAATCATGTGTCAATATATGACCTGTCTGAAAAACATACTTTCCGACAATTAATCTTGCCCATAAGTCATAATCATATCCAAGTGCATGCGATGCAAAACTCAAGCATATTAAAAATAAAAATACATAAAAAATTATATTTTTAGCTTTTTGCATAGACTTATTATAACATTTTTGGTAATTATATACAAGCCTACATAAATAATAAAAATTATCGTATCTTTATGGAACTTTGCAAATTCGTTTATTGAGACCAAATTTGTTTGAGTGCGTAAGCACGAGTTATGAGGGCTGTGGTTTAAATTAACGAATTAGAAATAAAATATCAAATATTATATTTTTATTATTTGTGTAGGCATAAATTTATGTAAAATTATATATATCACATTTTTATTTAACTGCAATAATACATTCATAAATTCTGTCAATTTTTTCTTTCATCTCAAATACTTGCTCCTTTAAGTCCTTTACACTATTTAACGTTGCAAATTTTTCTTCTACATCTTCTATTATTTCCCGATGTTTTTTCTCTAATTGTTCAGGCGTCACCACAACACGCTGTTGAATTAAAAATACCATTATCACAACAATTAGCGGTGCATATTGAATAAATGTTTCCATATTTTCTCCTTTTAAAAATTTTATCTACAAAGTTATCGGCCAATAATATTCTACCAAGTACGATGCCGCATCAAACGGGTGCATCAAAAACTTCAGTTCTTTTGCATTTTTAATCTGCTGAAACGTAGGAATATCTATCCTTGATGAACCTTCTTGATATTTTAAATTATAAATATTGTATAAAAGTTTCTCACATTTTTTATCAACAAACACGCATACATTGCCGTCTGTTGAACGAACCTTTGAATTAAATGCCGCAATTCGGCTTTTTATTGACGGATTAAAAGCTCTTATTTTAACTTCCGTCTCATAACCAAATTTTGCAAGTGTTTTCTTCATAATAACGTAATTAGTGAATTCACTCGTACAGCTTCTGTTGTCGCCTGAAGCATCTCCGTTTATTATTATTTTTCCCTTATGATTAGGATACCTGTTTACAAATTCTTCACACGCTTTTTCAGTTGTCGTGTTTTCCATAACTATTTCGTCAAAGAAAAAAACCTTATTATCTGTTTTATGAGCCAGTATCCAGCTCATCGGATCAACGTTAAAATCGCATGTTATATGTACATCTAAATTCTGATGATATTGAATTTCCCGTATATTATCATCTTTAAACCCTTTTACAACAAGCCCCGAATCGTAATCCCCCGTTTGAGCTAAAACATATATATTATAGTAATTTTCATCATATAATTTTTTTAATTCATCGCAAAATCCCTCGGGAAGATAGATATTTTGATGAGTCGGAGCTGATATCAAACGATAATTCGGAAGGGGATTTTCTATAAACGTATTATACACCCACCCTTTGTTTAATTCAGGATTTGTATGTCCAAATATTCTGTATTGAAAATTTCCCCAATTCTTTTTTCTATGTTGTCTCAATCTTGCAAGAAGCATTTTGAATGTCGAAAACGGAACATCAGACATTTCTTCTATTTCCACAAAACCTAAATTTAAAGATTTTAATTTATCAGGTTCATCAAAATGCCGAAATAATATTTCCGAACCGTTTTTAAAATTCAAACTTTGTGTTGAACTCGACCATTCATAATCAACACCCGAAACAAATCCCATATTATCCAGATGTTCAAAATATGATTGCAAAGTTGTATCTCTTACAAGAGTATAAGTTTGAGCACCGCAAAGCCCCCTTATTCCTGCAAATTTTAAACATAATAATATCCCCAGCAGCGACCCTGCAAAAGTTTTTCCTGAGCCAAAACCTCCTTGATATACAGCAACATCAATACTGTAATCATGAGGTATTTCTAAAAATTCCCTCTGTGATTTTAATAATTTATATCCCATTTCTCCACCTCAGGCAAAGGATTTTGAAAAAATCCTTTGCCTGCCTTTTCTATCCTTTATCCTATCCCTCGTTTGTCAAAAAATTATTTGAATTTTCTATACCATACTGTTCAAGTGCATATTTAAAACATTCTACCCAGTTAATCTGCTGAGCAAGTGACGGCACTTCCGCAAATGATTTAACAACTTCAAACAACTCTTTAAGTCTTAATTTTCTTTCCGCAGTAGCCTTTCTGTCGCCATAGCGATAAATATATTCCGCACATCTTACAGAATCATCTATCTCCAAATATATGTATTCACCGCCATTGTTTATACAAACGTATTCTTTTCCGACTCTAAAGTTCGATATTATTTCTGCGGTTTTTTCTACCATCGGTATAATAATTTTTCGACTTATTGCATCAAGTATCATGTTCAATCTCGCAGACTGTCCGCTCACGGAATAACTTATTTCCGTTGCCGTTCTTGATTGAGATTGAATATTTCCGGCCATATTTTTGAATATACCTGTCGCACTTTCTATAGTTGTCTTAAAATAATTTAAGAAATCCCATCCGTTCAACGCTTTATCAAAACTCAACGGAACAGGTGCTTGTGGCATTAGTGCAGAATCATATTCTATTATCTTACCCGGTTTTACCTCCTGCGAACCCTTAAAACATCCTTTCGGTGCAAGATATGGAGGATTCATCATTAAAGCAAGCGCATCCAGCTGTTTATTCATTATCGTTGACGAAATATTGTTCAATATTATAGCAACCCTTAATGGCGATAAACCTCTTGACGTAGCAGGAGATTCTATGATATTTGCGTGTATAAACGGATTTATTACAAAAGGATTTGCCTCAAATCTTATTATTTCCTTTCTTCCCGCTACAACTATCAGCCTGTTTTTTAGAATTTCTCCGTTTTCAAGCTCTATATCTCCCCAATATTCAAGTATTTCTAATTTATTTCCGTCTGTACTCTTGTCTGTATCCTTAAACTTTTTATTATTTAACAGTTGTTTTAAGTTTTCAAGTTTTTCGGGAGTTAAGTAATTATTCAACGTATTGTTTTTGATTTCGTCAAAAGAAGAATACGTTCTATAAATCTTTGAACAATTATCCCAGTTATCCTTATTCTTTACATCAAAAACAAAATCTTCAGGCTTTATATACTTAACCTTTGCATTATCATAAATAATCTTGTTTTCTATAACAAAACCGTCATCATCAAAAGATATAATTTCTTCTTCAATAGTTTTCGGACGTCTTATATTCTTAACTTTCGTCTCCCAACCAACAAAAAGCGTGCATTCACCTGTTTCCACAACAGAATCTATTACTTTTTCAATTTCATTTTCAATATTCATCTGCTCAAAAGTATTTACAAGCATTGCCTTTTGTCTGTTTGCAAACATTTGTGTCTCAGGAGTTACACCCGAAACATCAAACATTCCGTCGGCATGTGAATACAAATTTTCGCTGATATGAGCTTTTAATGTTTGTGCAAGTTCATATATATCAGGCAGCTCAAGCTTTGTATTCCAGTCGTTTACATCAGGAAGTTTTTTAGAATATATAGAATCCCTCACAATCCTTATATCCGCCAACTGCAATGACCTTGCCGCTTCGTATTCATCATACTTATTAGAAATTTCTTTTACCAGATAAAGATTTTCTTTTTCATCCGTTTTTTTTGCTAAATCAATTTTTTCTATTTGCATTTTTCTCTCCTTAAAATTGAATATATTTCTACATCTTGAAGCTTGTTATTCTTAAAAGTTTCACCTTTTAAAAGAGCTTCTTTTTTAAATCCCAAAGACCTTAATAAACCTTTTACAACAGTATTTTCTTTAAAAACCGATGCTTTTATCTTTTGAAATTGATATTTTTTAAAACAATATCTAATAAATTTCTTAGCCGTATCTCTAACCGGCTGTCCCCAATACTTTCTGCAAAAACAGGTATTGATTTCTGCCGAATGAAGATTATTTTCGTTTCCGATAAACTTGTCAAAATACGCAAATCCCATAAATTCTTCCGTATCAGAATTTAGAATTACCCAAAAAAATCTTCCCGAACTTTCGATAAGATGATACAACGCATCGGCTAAATCATTAATTCCAAAATAATCATCAAACATAAATCGTTCATATTTAACCATAAGCTTAAAAATATCCGGCAGAAAATGAAGATTTCGATATTCATTGGAATTTCTGTTAATTATTACTTTTGCAAACTTAACCATTTATTGACTTTTTTCCTTTCTTAATCTTATAATTGAATACATACAGGAGTTTTTATGAATTCGGAAAATTTAATTATTGAGCAGTACAATATTTACTCTCAGCATAAAGAAAAATTTGTTGACAGAAGTTTTATGACCAATAAATTTTATAATGTGCTTGTCATTGTACTTTTTGTATTAGTTTTCCTAATGAAAGATTTTGTTATTTGTAAGATTTTTTCCGCAGGTGCAATTTTTTCAATTATCGGAATTTTAACCAGTATTCTCTGGTGGCTGAATATTGATGCTTATAATTTTTTAATCAAAATCAAAATATCTAAAGCTATTGAAGAAATAGAAAAGCAGCTTCCTGTTCAGCCATACACTCTCGAATTTACTGCTATTAAGTCTTCTAAAAGAAAAAAACAGCGTTTTTATTTTGCAGATATACAGAAAGTTTTTGCAATAATATCGCTTTTATTATTTATTTCACTGATGTTTGCAACTTCAATTCCTGTATTTATGTAAGAGCGTAAGTTTCCGAGAATTCTTCAGAGTTCTATGCTTTCAAATTTTACAAAAAGCGTATCTGTTGAAAAAATATCCGTTTCTTTACGTCTGAATTTCTCTCTTACGTCATTTTGCATCCCGATTAAGGCTTCTGCTTGCAGTCCGTTTATTAATGTTTCTATTTGAGTTTCTTTATTAAATACTCTAAATACCGCTTTTTTAGTAAAAATTTTATCAATAGGAACATCTTTTATATCCCTTATAATAACTTTTGACTGCTTACCTACACGATTGTTAAACGCACTTTTTAATTCCTGCTGCATTTTTATGCGTATCAATTCATCTATTGATTTGTTGTTTAATAGTATTTCTTCAGTTAAATTTTCTGTTTTTTTCATTTATATCTCCTTTAAATTTTTTCATCATCGAGGTTACTTATTGTTATAATTTTTGTAGAAAAGCCCTCTTGTATTTCTTTTGAATTAAATCCCAAGTATTTGCAAAGGCTTTCTAAAGCCTTTAGAGCGGCAGACGTGTCACGCAATTTTTTCTTGCCGGTTGGAATACCTTCTTTATCCAAGACATCTTCCTCATGTAAGGAAAATTCGGCAATTTGAAGCAGCTTTTGAACAACATACCCCTTATGAACACGTAAAGACTCTATTTGAGATTTTAATTGAATTTTTATTTCTTCAATTATTTTTTTGTTATTAAGAAGTTTATTTGCCAAACTTTTTATATTTTTTTGTTTATAGCCTGCTTTTTTTAAAGCATATTCCGCATCTAGCGTTTTTATATATTCAGTTATAAATATTTTTTGCTGTTGTGTTAAATTCATAATGTTAAGTTTTCTTAATACATTTGCCCCATCAAAAATAAAAAGTTATTATAATTATGCTATTTATATTTCGGCTAGTGTAAAATCTACCGGTTGAGTTTTTCAGCCGGTTTCTTTTTTGTTTAAATCTTAAAATACACCATTTATTCTTATTTCCGGATTTTGCGAAGAAGCCGTACAAAGTTTTGAACGCAAGTTGGCCAAAGATTTATTATACATAGCATTCCAATAATTAAATTTCGGATATTCCAGATTTGCTTTCATTTTCATGCATGTTCCATACACGAGCAACGGTTCTGCAAACGGATCCGGAATTAATGTTTCATCTGTTTCTACAGACATTTGCATTTTTTCTTCATTCTCTGACGATTTTGAAAAATTATTTGTGTAATACACAATGTTGAGAGTTTTTTCCGTATTAAATGCCGGAAGTAACAACATATCATTTAAAATTGAATAAGTTTTATCCTTTGTTCTATTAAATAAAAATTGTTCATAATCTTCGCTGAAATTATACTTTGAATTATCAATCGACAACGTCTTAATTCTTCCGTTAATAGAATTTTTCATCTCACAAACGCCGGAAGGAAGAGTGAGCGTTGTTTTTCTCAAAAGAAAATTCCAATCATCGCAAGCACAAATTTCCGCATTAACTATATTTAAAATATTTTTAATCTTAAGGTGGTCATTTTTTGTCAGCTCTCTAAAATCAGAGACTTTTTTATAATTTAATTCCACCAAACATTTATTAATCAAATCAAAATATTGCATAACATACCTTTCCATAAACATAACTCATCCTTAGGTTGTGCAGTGAAATTTTATATATTTCCCGCACAACCCTATCTGGAGGAGTATTAACGAATTAAACCTTGTTTCATTTGTTCCATTATAAGTTTTTCGTTTTTAATAAATTCTGAAGATGACATTTTATCTATTTGTTCTCTTGTAAAAGCAATTTGCTTACCTGACGTATCTTTCGCATTTTGTGCGTTAGCGGATAATCTGCTCTTTGCCTCATCATTTGTCTGTTTAAGCTTTGCTTCATATTCAGCCTGCTTTATATATCTGTCCACTGCCGATTTTTCTATCTTTTCAACAAGATTTGAGATATATTCAAGCTCCTGTTTATCGAACTCTAGAATTCCCGATTTTATGTAATTTAAAACATCCAAACGACCTCCGTCTTTGAAAAACTCGGGATTTTCTTTCTCAAACTCAATAATAGCTTGCATTTTATCAAACTGCTTTGGTTCTTGAGCAGCATTTTGAACATTAGAAGCGTTATCAGTTCTTAAATCGCATTGTTGTAACTCAGCGTAGCCCTTTTTTATTATTTGTTGAATTAAACTTTCCCCTTGTTGTGGATTTAAAATTCCTGATTTTAAAAGCGTTTCTACTGTTGAAACATCTTTTTTCGCCTGACATTCAATCTCTTGAATTTTTTGTGCAATTTGAGTCAAATTATTATTTTGATAGTTATTTTCAGATTTATTTTTAGTATCTGACTGTAAAGTTTCATCTTTGCTATTATGTTTAAGAGCGGTATTTTCCTTGTCATCTTCAGACAAAATTTCTTCAGATAAATTTTTAGTATCTTTTACCGAATTTATATTCTCATCGTTTTGAATGTTTAACATAAGTTACCTTTCTTGTTCATATTGAACACTTTTCATATATGTAACGGCTTGTTCAACAGCTTTATCAATAAATTTAGAAAGCAAAATAACAATTATTGATTTAAAAGGTTGTGCCACAGAAATTTTAGATACAACAAACTCAATTGCTTTTGCCTTTTTTTCCTTTCCCGCAGCAGAACTTAATTCGTTTTCCGCCATCATAACCGCAGAATATGCCGTTTCTTTTATTGTTTCTTTGATTGTTTTAAACATTATTGTAAACCCTTAATTATATCTGTCTGTTTGGCTTTTAAACATCTTAACCGTTGTTTTCTGCAGTATAACTCGGATCGGCAACAACCATCTTAGCTAATGCTTCAGGTACTACGGTTTTTGCTCCGTATAAATACAATCCTCTTATCAAATCAGAGAATGAATCTTTATCTCTTAAGCTTTCGATTTTTGATAATTGAGAAGCAAAAGTAATAGCATCGTTTGTACCGGCAAGCACATAGAATTTACCTGATGTTGCAGTCAAGTTTGTACTTACAAGAACATCCATGCCCGCAATTCTTCCGATAGAACCCTCTCTTAACGTTTCATCCGCAACGTTGTGTGCCCCGATAAATTCAGTTGATTGAAGTAAATATGATTCAATAACAGGATTTATCACAACCCAAGGCTTTTTAGTTCCTGAAACGGCATCAGAATTTTTTAGAGCAAGAGCCAATTCTACAAAATAAGAATAAATTGTAGATTTATTTAAAGTAACAGGAGAAGCGTCGCTGCCCACAATATTTGCTTCCGCAACATTTGTGTGCATACCTAAAAGGTAAGAATCCTGAACTTCTTCTATCGCTTTTTTTGCTTTTTCCAAATGAGCATCCATAATTGAAGTATTTGCTTGTGCTTGAGCAACATCATTTATTTTGAATGCAAAATATTTTTTTTGGTCAATAACCAACTCTTGAGACGACGGAGATAACTCACTGTAAGATAAACTATCAGTTCCCAGAGTAGAAATAGTAACATCAGCAGGAGAAATAATTTTAACCTTATCACCCTGATTTGTGATTTCACCCTCATAATTTCGGTTAACACATTGAAGCATAACGCAATTTTTTTCGAGCATAGTGTTTAATTTTTTACTCCAAACTTCCGGAATAAAAGCTGCATAAGCATTTGTTTGTTCTGTCATTTTTGTTTCCTTTCTTTTTTACTACCTACAAACTCCAGAGATTATTTACTCTGTATAAATTTCTTTAAATTCAATACCGATAATTGCTGCGGAACTTCCTGCTTCATTTCCCTCAACGCATAATTGAACAGCGTAATTTGCTTCGGAAATTTCTGCCTTGTACATTGTGTCCGCACTCACCGCCCATAATGACAAATTATCATCACAATTCCATACATCATTAAGGGATTTATATTCATCCGCCCAGTGCAAATTATTAAAATTAGTCGAATATATTTGTTCTATATCGTCTTTGTTTTCACTATCGAAGTTCTTGTAAACTGAAAACGTAAAATTATTTTCATACGTTTCGTCGAGTATAAAATAGAATTCATCTATTGATTTTCTTACACTTGGATTTCCAAGAGAAAGAAACGGAGATTTCCACATAAAATCAATCGGTTCACCGTCAAAAGTAGTTCCGTAATCCTCAATATACACTTTTCCGTCTTTATCTGCTGTCATAATTTTGTTATTAAACACACACGCAGCAGTAATATCTTGCGGAACAACCCTTTTAAACCAAGCTTTATTTACATAATCATTTATCCATATTGTATGAAAATACGTATCGTTTAAGTATGGAATAAAGTACCATATTTGATTTTTAAATTCATAGTGCAGTACAAAAATTTCATTTAATCTGGATTTGTCAAATTTTTCAAACTCTGATTTTATCTTATGAGTAATATCCTCCCCAATCATAATTTGATTTAAAGTTCCAACCTCCAGCGGATAAATTCCGTCTGTCATAAAATACTGTTTATTATTGACATTCACAATACATTCGTTAGAATAAGTTCCTTTATCGGCAAAAGGAATAATCGCAAAATCATCGGGATTGCTGCCTGATAAAAGGTATACGGATTTTTCTTTGTAAATTGCAAGATAATCTTTGTAAGGTTTCAGTGCTAAAATTTCATCTGCATCAGTATAAAAATTACTAATATATCCTGCATCATTTTCCGTTTGAAAATCATCAAATCTGCCAAGTGCAGAAAAATATAAAGTAGACTCTTTTGCAGCCCAAATTCTACCCTTATATACGGTAAGAATATTTGTGCAGACATACTCATCATTTAAATCTTTCAAATTACAATCACTTACAGTAAAATTTTCATCATTTTTCAAAAATATTAATTTACTTGTATCAGAAGCAATAAGAGTTCCATTTAAATAATCGGTAAAAGTCACTTTATTATGAGGAATACTGCTTTTTGATAAAACAATAGTGTCGTTATCAAAATTATAAATATAAATTAAACCGCTTATAGTAATTATAACTAGTCTTCTTTTTGAAGAATATTTCAATTCGTGCATTGCAGAAATTTTTTCATTTGATTGTAAAGTTAAAATATTAGTATTTCCTTTTTGTTTAATAATGCCTCTGTTTTGAAGAATTTCTACATTTTTCGAATCAGTCCAGTAAATATTTTTTGTATCCAAACCAAGTTCTGTTTTAGTAGAAGCCTGATTTATACCGCCGGACAAATTGTAATAATAAGTTTGCATTAATTTACTCCTTGATTGCCAATGATTTGATTTATGTACCATTTAATTTTTGAACGTATGAACTTACCGACTTCATCTTTTTCAAGCCAAGAAAACGGCGGAAGAAAAATAATATCAATTTTGCCTCTGCTTGTAGAAGAGGGATGAAGTCTTCCAAACTCATAATGAGTCATAATGTCCGTACTTTTAACAGGAATTTGATATTTCAACGCAAGTTGAGCACAGAGTTTCATGGCAGCCTCAAACTGAACCCTTGTTATAGGACAGCTGCCAATATTATCTTTATCCTTAAAGTTCATCATTCCACATAAAGCTACACCTATTGCACCGGTGTTACCGCCTCCGGTATGAGCCGCATACATTCCGCTAATACAATTCAAATTAGCTTCAGGCTTAAATTTGCCGTTTCTTACATTTCCAAGCGAATCAACTAAAAAGTGATAGCATTCTAAATCATGAGAATTTGGCACAGGGCCTCCTGCGGTCCAATGCAATATTATGCGTTTCATATTTACCCCTTTATGCAAATTTTATGGCATATTTTCTCAGGTAAACAGCTACCGCTGCGGTTCTGTTTCTTGCATTTAACTTTAAGATAAGTCTTGTAATATGAGTTTGTATTGTCCTCGGGGAATTCTTCAGTTTCTTTGCTATTTCCTTATCGGAATACCCGTCGCATAACAATTCCAATATCTGAATTTCTCTTGCAGATAATTTCATATTTTCTCTTTCGTGTAAAATCTTTAATCGAATACTTCCTTTTTTATCTTACCTATTAATAAGCTGTATATTTTAATGTATTTTCGGATTAAAAATTAAACTAAAATTACAAGTTAAAAATTCGCAGACAAAATCAGCGGTATAAAGCCTCCTTTACCCAATATTTACGAGCTTTTCGAACTCAACAATAACAGTATAACGGATTTTAAAAATAAAAAAAGTCCGTAAAATTACGTACGTATTTTTCTGTAAGTAATTTTACGGACACCGGTCTCTGAAATCTACTCTACACAAAGCTCACAGCACATGTCACAACAAGGCAGATATCCTTCTTTTTTTATTTTTTTTCTAAATTCTCTATAGCATGGCATGCCGTATATTTCTTTTAGAGAATTCTTTTTCAAATCTCCCATTTTTACCGATAAACAAGGATATACCAGACCCTCAGGGGTTATAAATGTGTCAGAAAAAGGAAATGTGCAGGCTTTATATAAATTTTTAAAATCTTTTTTCGTTGTATAAAAATCTTCTATCTTTTCAATAATATTTTTTGAATAATCAAACTTCGGCGAAAATCTTATCTCACACTTTGAACGCTTTCTAATGCTCTCAATCTCTTTGTAAATCTCTTTAAAATGCTCTAAATCAAAATATAAAGGATGATTGTTTTCTTCAAAAAATTCGCTTGTTAAATTTTCTCTTAAAACAGAATTTTGTTTCAAATTGTTTGAACGCAAAAACGACAACGAAAAGAATTCAAACCCTTTTTCCGTACAATATTTATACAATTTAGGCAAATCGTCAAGATTATTTTCGAGAACAATTGTCTTAATATCAATTTTTGGTCTTTTATTAAGCTTTAATACCTCATCCAAATTTGAAACAACACATTCAAACAATCCTTTTTTGTTTCTGTTCTCATCATGAATTTTCCCAAATCCGTCCAGAGAAACGGAAAGCAGCAGCAGCTGATTATTATCAAAGAGTCTTATAATCTCATCATTCAGTAAATATCCGTTAGAAACAACCGTAACTTTTCCGTTTAATCTTTTAGAAACAGCACTGAATATTTCTCTAAAATCGAGCCTTAACAAAGGTTCTCCGCCAACAAGAGTAGCTATCGAATATTTTGGAAGCTGATTTATAATTCCGTACCAATCTTCAGTAGAAAGCTCCTTTTTAATCCTATCTTCACCGACGTAACAATAAGGACAGTTTAAATTACATCTGTATGTTAATTCCAGAAAATACCTGAGCGGTAAAGTATTAACCAATCCAAAATAAGACGGAGCAGCATATAAATTTCTTACGCAGTCAAATAAATTAGAATACTTAATCATAAAACAATTATACACTAATTTTTCGTGATAGAATAGATTTATGAACAGCAATAAACCTATTATAAAAATTGAAGAAATGAAGACTTCAGATGTAGATGGAATATTTCAGATAGAAGAGGCCTCTTACGGAGAGCATCACTGGTCAAAGGATTCTTTTTACTCGGAGGTTTCAAATAACATAGCAAGATACTACGTGGCGAAAGATAATGACAACAATATCTTAGGCTATGTAGGGAGCTGGTTTATAATAGAAGAAACGCACATAACAAATATTTCCGTATCGCCGAAATACAGAAAAAAATCAATAGGAGAAGCACTTTTAGCACACCTGATAAAGCAATGCTACAAAGAAAAAATTAAATACATAACGCTTGAAGTAAGAATTTCAAACGAACCTGCAATAAACCTGTATAAAAAGTACCAATTTGCATCACTTGGAACAAGAAAAAATTATTATCAAGATAATAATGAAGACGCATTAATAATGTGGACAGAAAATATTTTTTGGGATAAATTTAAAATAAAGTTTGAAGAGAACATAAATGCACTAAATTCACGAATAGAAATACAATGAGAAAACCTGAAAACCAATTAGAAATATTCAAGTACAAGGGAGAACCAATCAAAATAACGCTTGGAACAATTACAATGATTGGTATTTGTACATTTTTAATAGTTATTGCGACATTTACACAGATAAAAATACCGCATTTTTTAAGTGCATCCGGGAATTTGTTCAATATGGGAGAGGGTCTTACAAAAAATGTTCACGGATATTTATATATTCCGCAAATACCTGTAATAATATTTATTGCGGGATTAATGGGAAGAATTTTCGGAACATTATCAGTGCTTGTATATATTACACTGGGGCTTTTCTTTTACCCGATATTTGCACTGGGAGGAGGGTTAAAGTATGTACTTGAGTATAATTTTGGATATATTCTTGCGTACGTACCGTCGGTATTTTTAACAGGAACTATTTTAAACCACGGATATAACATAAAAAATATCTTAAAAGCTTCAATAATAGGGGTTTTAACAATACACATAATAGGGATAATATATTCGGCATTCATAAGCATAGTAAGTTCCGGCAATGATTTGAGCATATTAGGAACAATCCTAATACAAAGCGGATGGAAAATTTTATATGACTTAATTTTTAGTGCAATAGCAATAGTAATGGCACATTTTACAAAAAAAATCTTATGGCTGATTATGTGTTAATAACTTATAAAGCAAGCAATATCTATCCTTAAGAACAAACACAAATTAAACAACGAAGTGTAATATAACGCTATTTTTCAAACTTTTGCACAAAATATTACAAAAGCTTAACAATAAAAACAAATTTTAGCAATTTTTATTTTCAGGCTCTTTAAATAATCATAAGAAAAATAAGGAGATAAGCATGATGACAGAAATCCAACAAAAACAAACAACATCAAATTACAATGATGAATTTGAAGCATATTTAAAGAAACAATGCCTTAAAACAACATTTAACGGTATCGAAGTTGATTCTTTCACATGGTATAGAAGAATGTTAGGAACAAAATAGAGCTTACATAAAAACAAAGTAAAAAAGAAATTATCCAAAACATAAAATTGGGTAATTTCTTTTTTATAGAAACTTTAAATGGTTATTTCAGCCCAAAACATTTCTAAAATATTAATTATGAATTATAAATTTACCGTCTTTGATTTCTGATTTTGCACCATATGGAACAGTTATTTTCAAATTATTATGAGTAATTCTAAAATTGCCGATTACAGGAATATTCAGATTACAAGAGATTTCAGTAAAAATTTCTTGTAACCAATCATAATTATCAACATCCAAAAATTCACCCAAAACAATTCCCCTGATATTTTTTCTAAAATCAGAAATATTAAGCAATTGAGTCATCATTTTATCAATTTTATAAGCAGGCTCGTTCAAATCTTCCGCAAAAAATATAAAATTTTCATTTGGGATAAAGTCCAATCCGCAAAGCGAAACGAGAGTCGCAAGATTTCCGCCGAAAGTAATTCCTTTAGCATTTCCTGCTATCTTTAAGCCACTTTGGAACGGCTCATAAATCAAAACCTTATCATTCATCAAAACATCAAAACAATTATCAAAAGTTTCTTTTTCTCCGTCAACAGAACCGAAATCCCCAATACACATAGGGCCGGAATAAGTAATCATGCCTGCTTTTTTCAAAAACATAGCAGACAAAGCTGTAACATCAGAATATCCGATAAAGATTTTAGGATTATTCCTGATTAAATCATAATCTATTTTATTAACCAATCTTATCGCCCCATAGCCGCCTCTTAGACAGAAAACAGCGTTAATAGAGTCATCAGAAAACATTTTATGCAGCTGCTCAAGTTTTATATCATCCTCACCTGCCAAATATCTTTTTTTATCATAAATATTATCTGCAAGTTTGATATCAAATCCCTTGTTTTTAAGAAATGAAACAGCCCTATCAAGAGCCTCGGAGTTATCTAAATTTCCGGAAAGAGCAGCAATAGCGATTGTATCACCATAATTTAATTTTTTAGGTTTAATTAAATTCATAATTTCACAAATTTTAAAACTCTTACGATATAATATTACCATGAACGAAAAATATGTACCGCTATACAGAAAATACAGACCACAAACATTAGAAGAATTAGTCGGTCAAGAACATATAAAAAATGCACTAAAAAATGCGATAAAACTAAATAAAATCGCACACGCATACTTATTTACAGGCCCGAGAGGAACAGGAAAGACATCAAGTGCAAGAATTTTGGCAAAATCCCTAAACTGCGAAAACGGGCCGACCGTAAAACCATGCGGAAAATGTGAAAGTTGTACAGATATAATAAATTCCACCCCTGTTGACGTAATAGAAATTGATGCGGCAAGCAACAGAAAAGTAGAAGATGCCCAAAATATTTTAGAAAAAATTCAATATGTTCCCGTAAACGGTAAGTATAAAATATATATAATAGACGAAGTTCATATGCTTTCAAATACGGCATTTAATGCATTGTTAAAAACACTTGAAGAACCGCCTGAAAACGTAATTTTTATACTTGCAACAACAGAACCCCAAAAAGTACTGGACACAATAAAAAGCCGCTGTCAAAGATATGATTTCAAAAGAATAACAACAGAAGACATAGTAAAACATCTTGAATATATTTCAGAAAAAGAAAATATCAATATAGAAAAAGATGCTCTTTATGCCATTGCAAAAAATGCAGAGGGCGGAATGAGAGATTCTATTTCGCTTTTAGACCAGCTTAGCGTACTTGGCACAACACAATCAATTACCGTTGATGATATAAATTCCTTATTGGGAAGAATATCATTTGATATACTTGCCGAAATATCAAAAACAATTGTTGAAAGCAAACCACAAAACGCCATTGAATTATTGGAAAAAATATATAATTCAGGAAATGAACCCTCACAAATATTGCTGAATTTACTTGAGTTTTTCAAAAATGCATTACTTATAAAAACTTGCGAAAAAAATACAGCAATAGAATTAACACAATACAACGATGAACAAATTAAAATAGTAAATCAACTTGTAGAAAATTTGGAAAAACATCAAATAATATTTCTGACAGAAAAAATATCAAACTATATAAAAGAAGTAAAAACCAGTACAACACCTCGTCTATGGCTGGAAATATCATTAATAGATTTGGCGAACTTAACAGAAAACACAACTCTGCTAGACTTGCAAGAAAGAATAACAAAACTTGAAAGCGGAGAAACAAAGCAAATATCTGTAACTCCGGTATATAAAACCGCACCGTCACCATCAATGAAACCGATAATGAAGCCTGTATCCGTAACAAATCAAAATAAAACGGAAAATATTCAAAAAGACTTTGAAAAACAAGACATTCTTCAACCTCAACAAAGCCTAAATAATACAAAGATTGAAGAAACATCAGAAATAAGTAATAAAACAGAAAACATTAATACAAAAACAGAACACACAGAAAACGATGATTTTTCACCAATGCCAAAATCACAACCTCAAGAACAATCGCAAACAATAAGTTTGTCAGAATTATGGCATACACTAATAAGCAATATTCAAAGTTCACCAACTCAAGCACTGCTAAAACTTGCAAAACCGGTCATGATTACACCTGAGCAAGTCATAATAACATTTGCGAAAGAAAGTTTTGTAGAAAATGCTAATGGCGTAAGTAAAAAACAAGCAATAAAAGATGCCTGTGACATCATGTTTGGTCAGAAAAATACCAACGTAACAATAAGACTTCCGCATCCTGATGACAATAAGTTGATAGACTCAGCATCAGAAATTGAAAAAAAAAATATTGAATATACACCGCAGCAAAAGAACCTGGATAGTACAAAACGACCGGATGTAAACACAAATACGACTTCGGATGTAGAAACAAGCAATGAACAATCAAAAGAAAATCCTTATAAACAAAACCCCGATGAAAATACAACAGCAAGAAACCGAAATAAAGACGCAAATAAAGAAGAAATATCCGACAAACCAAAAGAATTAAACGAACAAAATCAAACAGAAACACCATCTGCACCTGTAGATAAATCCCTTATATCAGACCAGGTAAAAATGATTATGACACTATTTGACGGAAAAGAAATAATCTGATTTTAAAAATTTTAAATCACATCTCACCCTCAGAACAAAATTAAGCCCATTACCTGTAAAAACATTGTTATATAGGGAACAAAATTTTATTTTTATATTCCATAATCCATTACCGTTAAAATTTGTAAACCAAAATATAAAAGCTGTTACATAAAAAATAAATAGTGGTATTAAATAAATGTAACCAAATACCTTTACCTATCCTTTATCTGATAAAAATTTTCCGCCGTTGATTATATAGCTTCGGCTTTTTTGTTATTTTGATATTTAAGAAAAAATCATCTTTGTTGTATAATTTACTCATAATAAAAAGAGGTATATACACAATGGATAAGTTTTATTTAACAACAGCAATAGATTACGTAAACGGCAAAGCCCACATCGGACACGCATACGAAAAAATATTAACCGATGTTATAGCAAGACATTATAAAAAATGCTCTGATAAATTATTCTTTTTAACAGGAACAGATGAACACGGAATAAAAATTCAAAAAACAGCCGCAGCAAAAGGAATAACACCAAAAGAACTTTGCAATGAAAACGCAAATTCATTTAAAGCTACCTGGAACGAACTCGGTATTAATTATAATAAATTTATAAGAACAACTGATGAATACCATGAAAAAGCAGTTCAGTTAATTTTTAAAAAACTTTTAGAACAAGGCGACATATATAAAAATTCTTATACAGGTCTGTACTGTCAGGGCTGTGAATGTTTTTTAAATGAAAAAGACCTTACAGAAGACGGCTTGTGTCCCGACCACTTAAAAAAACCTGAAGAAGTTTCAGAAGAAAACTACTTTTTCAAGTTAACAAAATACAAAGATGCAATAATAAAACATATAAAAGAAAATCCTGATTTTATAGTGCCGTCATTCAGAGCAGCCGAAGTTTTAAATCAACTTGAAGATATACAGGATATATCAGTATCCCGTTCAATTTCAAACGTAACATGGGGAATTCCAGTACTGGATGACCCTGAACAAGTAATATATGTATGGATAGACGCATTATCAAACTATATAACAGGAATAGGTTACAATCCTGAAGAAAGTTCAGAAGAGTTTAAAGAATACTGGCCTGCAAATTTACAAGTTATAGGAAAAGATATTCTAAAATTCCACAGCATATATTGGATAGGAATTCTTATGGCTCTAAACTTACCGCTGCCAAAACAAATTCTCGCACACGGATGGATAACAATAGACGAAACTAAAATGTCAAAATCTTTAGGTAACGTCATTGCACCAACAGATATATTAAAGAATTTTGAATTAGAAAATGCTGATGCTTTGAGATACTATATGGCAACAGCTGCACCATTAGGCAAGGACGGCAATTATTCCGATATAGATTTTAAAGAAAAAGTAAATGCACATCTTGCAAATTCAATGGGAAATCTTTTAAACAGAACTCTTTCAATGTTAGTAAAATACTTTGACGGAGAAATCAAACCTGAATTTAAAAGCGACGAAACCATAATAAATATAGCAAAAAACACAATAGACAGAGTAAAATACCACTTTGACAGATACGAAACCCAAGAAGCAGGACAAGCAATAATGACACTTGTCGATGCAGCAAACAAATTCGTAACAGATAATGCACCATGGACACTTGCAAAAGAAGAAAAAATGGTAGAATGCGGTTCAGTATTAAGAACTGTACTTGACGTAATGTGCATTGTTTCATACCTGATAGAACCATTCTGTCCTAATATCGCTAAAAGTATGTCAGAACAATTATCATATGATTTAAATAAAAAATACGAAGAACTAACATTAAATAATATAAAAAACGAAAAATTGATAACAAAAGAACAGATAAAACCCGTATTTTTAAGAATAGACAGCGAATTTGCGGATAAAACAAAAAAATAGGACTAATTTTACATAAGTTTATCTTTATACAAATAATAAAACTATCTGACAAAAAACACCCTTTAATAATAATTAATAAAAAGGAATTTTTTGTTGTAAACATGCAAATAAAATGATATCCTAGAAAAGCAAAATAAGGAGTTTACAGATGACAGGAGAAATGAACGTTAATTCAAGAGGAAAAGGTACAAGAAGAAGTTCGCAGCAAACACAGAAACCTCAAGTACGAAACAATCAGAGTACAACATTGTTTGGAAACAATAGTCCCTCAGTAGTGCCTTACGACTCAAATTCTCCAAAAATCCCATCAATATTTGATATTAATGAGCAGTCACAATATAAATTCCCTGAACTTCCGGGTAAAAAGGAAAATACAACCCCAAAAGTTCCGTATATGAGTGACGAAATGCGTCAAGAATATAACGAAAGAACTATAATAGGTATATATAAAGGCTTATCAAATAACAGAATAACAAAAAAGAATTCAGAAGACCTTGTAAAAAACATACACAGATTAACATACGATAACTATAAATATGCATTTCGTTCTTTTGAGGCAGCAGGAATTTCACTTACCGACGCCGTAATGAATTCACCGCATTTAAACACAGCACAAAAACAGGAATGTATGAACTACCTTGTAGATTTAGGAAAGAAAACAGCTGATTACGGAAATCAACGTTCGGACGATGTTGTGCCAAACATGAAAGAACTTGTAAAAAAATATGAAAAAGCAGATTTAACAGCAACAGATAAAAAACGACTTACAGCTGATTTCAAAAAGATAGTAAACCGTTCAGATACACTAACAACAGAAATACCGGCAAGACCAAACGGAAAACTTGACGGCACATTCAAACAAGGAAACACCGGGGATTGCTGGCTGCTTGCAGGAATACAGTCTTTATCTATGACGCAGGAAGGAAAAGCTATTCTTGAGAAATCCGTAAAAGTAGATGCACAAGGAAATGCAACAGTAACGCTAAACGGAGTAGGAAAGACTTATAAAATAACAGCCCGAGACTTGAAATGCTCAAACGAATTATCAACAGGAGATACAGATATAAGAGCATTAGAAATAGCTATGGACAGATATTTCCGAGAAGAACTTCCTGATGGAATGGCAGACATAGACGGAAATACTGTATCTAAAGCTTTTGAACTTTTGGGTGACCCAAATAAAACACAAGTTGCATATGGTCAAAATGTTCAAAAAGTTATATCATATATTCAACAAACAGGAATGAAAGGCAAGGCTTCCGTAACGGGAATGGCGGGCAATGTAGACCCAAGAGATATAGATGCAACAAACGAAAAAGGTGAAAAAGTAAAAATGTACAATGCTCACGCATATTCTGTTAAAGGTGCGGATAATAGCTATGTTTACTTAATTAACCCTCATGATACATCATCTACAATTAAAATTCCAATAAAACAATACCTGCAAAAATTCAACTTAATAAGCATTACTGACGTATCAGGATTAAAGTAAAGATAATGACAAATCAAATTAAAATGAATCTTAAATTCTGAGACATAAAAGTCTGAATTTCAGTATCTATTAATTGCAAGTACTATGCAGAACCATAGAGAACCCTTGGACTGAAACTATAAAACAAGATCAAGAAAAGGTAGATTTATTTGTCAATGCAAGAGAAAAAGCAATTCCTACATTGACAGAAATGTTAAATAACGCCAAAGACGAGGGAGAAGTTTGTGAGGGCTTATACATAGCAAACGCAATGGCTGCGGAAAATGTAAAAGGCGTTGATAAAATGTACTACGGAACATTTTCTAAATTTAATGAAGAAAAATCACCAAATGTTCAATCACTGTTGTCAGGTGTATACAGAAGAATTTTAGTACCAGATACATTCGGCCCATTAGTAAAAATGCTT
>JAFVDH010000047.1 GCA_017478515.1 bacterium | reverse complement strand
ACAAGTTGTAGCTGATTATTACAAAGCTTCATCAGAATCTTTAAACAGAACAGTAAAAAAAGATATCAGAAGAAAATCATTAAAAGGAATAATGCAAGAATCATTTTTTCACGGAGCAAGCTACTTAGGAGCAAACTTCATAGCATAATCCATAAAAAAGTTTAGCTTAATAAAATAAGCACGGATTGGGAAATAGGTAAAGTTTTTTGGTTATACTCAACGGAACAAAAGTTCCGTTTTTTTTTATTTTAAAATTCGCTCTATTTATACGACTATAATCAGCCATGGAAACTAATCAAAATTCAATTACGATAGTTCTTCCTATGACCAAAATATCTATTTATATATGTATCAAAATAAAACTATGCCTAATTACTTGCCAAAAATTAACGCATTTGACAGAATTTTACTATATTAAATTCTCCAATACAGCAAGTGGGTTTCTGTTAATCTTTTTTATAACACTTTGTCTATAGATATTATCGCTTATATTTGTAGCCAGCTCTCTATAGCTTTTTGCAATATTTGAATCATTATTGATGACGCTTACGGGTTTTCCTTTACAAATAGCCGATGTGATTGTGTAATAATTGTTAGGAATTCTCCAATAAACCGGCTTATCTATAGCCTTTTCTACATCTTCAATTTTTATATCATCATTTTCCATGTATCTGTTTACAATAATTTTTGTTTTTTCTTCTTCATAGCCAAGTCTGTCAAACGCATCCAAACATCTTTGACAATTTCTTACGGCAGGAACATTAATTGCACTTACCAGTAATATTAAATCTGAATTATCAAGTGCTGTTACAGTTATTGCATCAAATGTTGAATTTGTATCAATTATTATGTACGGGAACGTAGTTCTAAGTTTATTGATTGTTTTTTGAATTTCATTCGGTTGAATTTTTTTTGCTTCTTCCATATAAGGTGGGTCTGCAAGTACGTACATTCCTGTATTGTTATATTGCTCAAGTGTTGAAAGCATAAATTCTTCGTCTGCACTATCAATTTTTTTTACCAGATATGAAATATCAAATGAGGGCTTGATATCAAGAAATGTTGTAACGTCGCCTAAATGCATGTTTAAATCTACAAGTGCGACTTTTTCTTTGGTTATATTTGCTAATTCAAGTGCTAAATTTACGGCGATAGAGGTCTTTCCTACGCCGCCTTTATTTGAAAATATAGTTAATACTTTACTGTTATTTTCATCGGTATTATCACCTAAGATTTGGTTTTTAAATTTATCAATAGATTTTAACAGATTATCTTTAATAATTGGCTTAGGTAAAAATTCTCTTATACCGGCTCTCATGGCTCTAATGATTGTATCTGTTGAGTAATCTGCTGCCATTGCAATAATTTTTACGGATGGCAGCCTTTTTAAAATTGTTTCTGTCATTTCGTAGTTTTTGTTTATATTATCGCTTATATTTGCAATAACAATATCAGGGGTGGTTTTTATTATTTCAGAATGTGCTGCCTCAAGAGTTTCATTCTCACCTATGATGTCTATGTAGTCTAATTCTTTTAGATACATTTTTAAAAGCTGAAGAGCCGTAGTATCTTTTTCTACTAAATATACAGATAAATTTTGCATTATTATTTTGTCCTTTTTAATAATTTTAACACAAAAAATGTATCAATGCCCAGATTGATACATTTTTAGAATAAAACTTCGAATAAGAAATTATTTTCTTACGGCAAGCAATATTGTTGCTAATTTTTTATTTTCTTTATTAGACTTGAATGGTATAGTCATTGTTGGAGACTTTTCAATCTTTTGTGGCTCAGCCTTTTGATAATTGATTAAATAACGCATAAATTCTTCACTAAACATAAAACTATTTCCTACCTAACTTAACACATTTATATAAAGTATTTGTTGTCTGAAAAATTGACTAAATTTGTAAAAAAAGTTTACATTTTAGAGAAATAGTGTTATATTTAATATGTCAGGAGATATTTATGGCAGACAAAGTTACTATTGAACTTGATGAGAGTTTTCTAAAGAAATTTTTTGGTTTAACAGATCAACTTCTTCCTGATATGGGTGATATTACTTTACCTGTATTAAAACGTCAGGTATTAAGCATAGAAGAAGAAATACGCAGTTTAAAAGAAACATTACAAATGGATACTAAAAAGCCAATAGCTAAAGCGAATAAAGTAAAGGAATTGGTTGATTCTAAAAAACGTGCTTCGGCTGATGATGAGAGCGTTAAAGGTAGAGTTTTAATAATTGATGACCTTGGAGTAATAACATATCAATTAAGTACAATGCTTAGACGAACAGGATTTGAATGTGTTACGTCTAATGATATTGTGGGTGCGATTGATTTGTTTAAAAAAAATCATTACGATTTTGTTTTAATGGACTTATTTATACCTACCCAGCGTGAGGGTTTTATTCTTCTTGATGAATTAAGAAAAATTTCTGCTGATAAACCGTATAAGACAGTAATCGGTATCATGTCTGCAAGTAATAAAAAAGAATACAAACTTGCCTGCTCTCAAAAAGGTTCGGATTTTTACCTTGAAAAGACTGATTGCTGGCAGGATGACGTTTGTAAGCTGATTGAAAATTATGAATCTTAATATTACGAATTGTAACAATTTTTCTTAATATTGAAATCCGATGTTTTTTTTATACTTTATATATACGTAAGTGATAGTGATATAAGGATTAGTTAAATGGCATTTATTGGTGCAAGCATTCAGAAACGTTCTTTAATGCTACAAAAGCAAAATTTAGAGTTCCAACAAATGTGTAAACAAAATACACAAGATTATTGGACAGAGCGTGCTGGTGATAGAGAAACTTATTTATCTCGCTTAGATACTGCTATTACAAATGCAAATACTGCTAAAACTAATCAAAAAAATAGAAGTGCACAAAAGGGTGATCAAAATACGGATTATATATCACAGTTCAAGCAGACTACTGATTATAAAGTAATGTGTAATGCCTATAAAAATGGTGCTACTGATGTTAATAGTGGTTTAAATTCCAGTGATAATTTTGCAAAAATTGATAAGGGCACTGACTCAACTTATGTAATGTTAAAAGGAGAAAGCGATCGTCTTGAATTGGAGATTGATGCACTTGATTCTCAATTAACAATTATTAATTCTCAGCTTGATGCCACTGGTAAATTAGTTGAAAATAATATTCAACAAGACTGCACTCTATGGTGCGTTGGTGGGGGCTAGTATTTAGCCGCAGCTGACTTATATACCTTTATCAAGTCCGGTCAGAGCGAGGACTTTCAAAAATTTCGCTCTCTCTTTATTAAAATTAGGTTTGTATCTGCGAGTAATCGCAGATTTTTTTTTATTTATATCTGATTTATATTTTTTATGCTGTTAATCCCAAGTCATCTTCAAATGTCGGTCTTGTCGGACGCTTCATTAATTTCATATGTGCTTCTTTTGGCGTTTTATCTGCTTTTTTCTGGTTACACTCCTTGCAGCATGTTACTAAGTTCTCCCATATATCAGGGCCTAATCGTGATTTTGGGTATACATGGTCTATTGTTAATTCCCCGTCTTCTAAGTGCTTTCCACAATATTGACATGTGTAATTATCTCGTTTAAATATATTATGACGTGAAAATGGCAATTCCTTGGTTGGAATTGCCATTTGTTCTTTTAATTTTATACATTTAGGTATATAATATTCCCCTAGCTTTATATAGCTTTCTAATTGTTCAATATTTTCCTGTATTTCTTCGGCCTTACCCTTTATAAGTAATACTACTGCCCTCCTCCAACTTGTGTATTGGATTGGTTTACTATCTTTGTTTAGCAGTAGTACCTGTGTCATAAATCCTTTTGATTTATATTCTATTACACTTGTAATATTCCACATTTTTGTTCTTTTGTAGCAGTAAAAAGGCGGAATTGTTAAGTTATCTTAACAATTCCGCCTTTAGCTTTTTAGTCTATACAATTGGCATTTATTTTTTTATATCTTTTATGCTTAATGCAATTCTATGTTCTTGCGGTGTGAATTTTTTGATTAAAACTTCAATTTCATCACCAACTTTGAACATATTGAAAGGATTAACATTTTCGTCAGAAATTTCAGCAACAGGTAATAGTGCTTCAACTCCAGGGAATATGTTAATAAATGCACCAAAGCTTACAACTTTGTTTACTGTACCTTTTATAACTTGTCCTTCTTCAAATTGACCTTCAATTTGTAACCAAGGGTTTTCAGTCATTCTTTTTAAACTTAATGAAATTCTTTTTAATTCGTTATCAATTTTGATAATTTTAACTTCAATAGTGTCACCCAAAGTTAATACATCAGACGGATGTTTAATTCTTTGCCAAGAAATTTCTGAAATAGGCAGCAAACCATCAATTCCGTTAATATCAACAAATGCACCAAAGTCTGTTATTCTTACAACATTTCCTTTAACAACCATTTCTTCTTCAAGAGATGAAATTACGTTATCAACAACTTGGTTGCGTTGTTCAGCAACTGCCATTCTTTGAGAAAGGATAAGTTTATTTTTCTTAGGGTCAGCTTCAAGAACTTTTACTTCAATTTTTTGGTCGATTAAACCGTCAAATGGAGTACCTGTTCTTAGCTGGCTTGAGGGAATAAATCCTTTCAAACCTGCAACATCAACAAGAACTCCGCCTTTAACGATAGAAACAACTTTTGCAAGGATTGTATCGCCCATAACTTTTGCATCGTTAAGTTGTGCCCAGCTTTGTGCGAATGCAATTCTTTTTAGTGATAACTGCATTGCTTCATCGTCATTTTCTTCTTTAAGAACATAGAATTCTCTGATATCGCCGATTTCTAGCTTTTCAGGTTCTTCATCTGAACCAGAAACTTCTTTTTCAGGTAAGTATGCTTCTGTTTTAATACCTTTTACGCTGATTAAGTAGCCGTCAGCTTCTTTTCTTATTACTGTTCCCTCTACGATATCAGCAACAGAATAGCTTTTAGAAAAAGTTTCTTCCAAAAGTTGTTCAAATTCATCCATAGTTTTTTCTGTCATAATTAGTTTCCTCCTTTTATATAATTAATTACGTTTTCTATTATGTTGACAGGTGTTGATGCACCTGCTGTTACAGCTATTTTATCTGATGATTTAATTATATTTTCATAGTTTGATAATTCATCAGCATTTTCTATATGAATAGTTTTAGATATTTTGCTCAGAATTTCTGCAAGATGGGTTGTATTTGCACTTTTTTTAGAACCTACAACAAGTACCAAATCATTTTCCTTAGCAAGTTCTTTTGCCTCATTTTGTCGGTAAGTGGTACTTAGGCATATTGTATTATAAATTTTTAATTCTTTAGATATAGAGGTTAAATACTCAATAATTTTATTTAATGTTTCCAATCTCTGTGTTGTTTGAACAACAACTCCAATTTTTTTATTTTGTTTTAATTCATCTTCGTGCAGTTTAAGTTCAGAAATATCATTTGATACAAGTATTTTATCACCATACTGTTCTGCATGAGCTTTAATTGCTATAACTTCGGGGTGTTCGGCTTTTCCTACAATAACAAGAAAATAGCCGTCTTTAACAAGTTCCATTGCTTTTTGCTGAACTTTTTTTACATCAAGGCATGTTAAATCATGAATTTCAAACCCTGCAGACTTAAGCTTTGATATTATATCAGGGCTTGCACCATGGCTTCTGATAATGCAGATTGAGTTTTCAACATGCTCAGGTATTTCATATAGAGTTATAATACCAAGATTGTTTAATTCCCTTATGACATCGGCATTATGAATTAATTCACCAAAAACATAAACATTTTTATCAGGATTTTCAAGTTTTATTTTTTTTGCTGTTTCTACGGCCCTTTTTACACCGTAGCAAAAACCTGCGTATTTAGCTAATTTTATTTCTTTATTTGACAATTAAAATTGTCCTGCTTTCTATAAGACTCGCAAAGTTTCCTTTGCTGTAAGATTATTAAAATACAAACAAAAATTTATTTCAACTCAATTATGTTTTTGAATGTATAATTCATATGATTATGAAAAAGGGCGGACAAATAATATTTGTCCGCCCTTTTTTATTTAATTAATCATTTATTTACCGTCTGCAATCAATTTTTCTTCCAAATTTTTAACAAATTCTTGAACAGTTTCTTGTGTTGATTTTCCGTTATTAGGGATTTGGAAAGCTGCTGCGTTTTTGTGACCGCCGCCGCCGTATTGTCTTGCTATTTCTGAAACATCAAAGCTTCTGCTTCTTATAGATATAGCTGCTGATTTACCGAATTCTGCAACTTTAAATCCTACTTCAACACCCTCTAATTCAGGAAGTCTTCCGCAAACATCTTTTACTGCATCTTTACCCTCTTGAGCATAGCCGGCATCTTTACATGCTTTTTTTGCATTTTTAATATCTTGGTCTTCTATGAAGTATGCAATTTTACCTTTTGGTGAATACTGAATTTTATCAAGAGCAACTTTTTCCGCATCTAAAACTACTTGCGGAGTATTACCCATAGCATTCAAGTTAACTTCTCTGTTATTAACACCTGCTTTCATTAACAAAGCTGCATCTTCAAAAGTCATTGGGGTATTGGCATATTTAAAGCATCCTGTATCAGTTAGCATACCTGTGAACATCGCATCTTTAGCTTCTTTTCTTAATTCTTCAGGTTTTAGGCCTAAAGGCTCAACAAATTGCATAGCAATTTCAGCTGCGGCAGGAAGAGAGCTGTCTATTAAGTTTTCTGTTTTTGCAAACTTATTATTCATCATTCTGCCAAATTTTTCGCTATATTCTTCTTTATATGGGTGATGGTCAATTTTTAAGCTGTATGTAGCTCTATTCATTACACCTTTTCTATAATCTGCAGCCATTAATTTTGTTTCAGAACAGTCACATGATATTGCTAAATCATATTTTCCGTATTTTTCTGCTGCTGCATCAGCTTGGTCAGGTTTTCCCGGTTTATGAATAATAACATTTACGTCTGGATTTGTATTTAAGTAATCATAGTGTGACGGGAATTTGTCACCGAATACAAATACATCAACTTTTTTGCCTGTAGCCTGATTGATTAAATTTGCCATTGCAAAAGTTGTACCAAAACTGTCTCCGTCAGGGGATGTGTGACCTGATACCGCAATTTTTTGAACTTTAGGGTCTTTCATTATCTTAACCATTTTATCTATGGTTTCTTTGTTGTGAGCCTCAGGAGACCAGCCTGTAAATGATATTGCCATTGATTTTTGCATATTTGGCTTTATCATTGCCTGACGTCCAATATTATTCATATATCCCATTACGTCAGTTTTTGACTCATTTTTTTGAATTGGTGATGTTACAGCTTTAGAATTTATTTTTTGAGCTGACATCGACGTAAAATTCATAGATTGAATTGCAGAAATTTTCATATAATTACCCTTTACCTACACACACTTATACTGTTATAAGTTTTTTTTACAAAAAAAATTGCCCGTAAATGGGCAATTTTTTAATCTTGTTACAAAGTTTAATAGTGTTTTATTAACAATTAAGCAGTCAAACCTGTGATTTCTCTGTACATGTTCATGTATTTTTCTGCACTAACTTTCCAGCTGAAGTCAGCTTGCATAGCATTTTTTTGCATTTGTTTAAATACAGGTTTGTTGTTGTAAATATTTATAGCATAGTAAATTGCTTCTTTCATATCCCAAGAATCGTATCTCCAGAATTTAAATCCTGTTGCCTCTTCCTGAGGAGTGCCGACAACAGTATTATCAAGACCTCCTGTAGCTCTGACAATCGGCAATGAACCGTATCTCATTGCGATAAGCTGGCTGAGTCCGCATGGTTCAAATTTAGATGGCATTAAAAACATATCTGAACCTGCATACATTAAATTAGCCAGTGAAGCGTCATAACCGATGTGTGCTCTAATATTTGCGGTATTATTTGATAACCAGATTAAAAGATTTTCTAAATTTCCATCACCTGTTCCCAAAAATATAAAATCAGCAGGTATCATTTTTAATTCATCTTCCGCTGCTCTTATCAGGTCCAGCCCTTTTTGGTCAACAAGTCTTGATACCATTGCAATAAGTGGTCTGTCTTCCTTGTATTCAAGAGAGAAGTGTTCCATGATTTTCTTTTTATTTTCAGCTTTTCCTTTTGCAACACTTCTTACATCGTAATTTTTAACTATATTTTTATCCTTTTTAGGGTCAAATACCGTGTAATCAATTCCGTTAAGTATACCAACTATTTTGTGCGATTGCCATCTTAACGTGTAGTCCATGCCTTCGCCGAATTCGGGTGTTAAAATTTCTTCTGCATATTTAGGTGAAACAACAAGAATTTTATCTGCGTAATTTATTGCACCTTTTACCCAGTTTACACGTCCAAAATGTTCAAGCCCAAATTCGTTGTACACAATGTCTTTTCTCATATTTGCGAAATCAAGAACATCGTCAAACCAAATTCCTTGATAAGCAAGATTATGTATTTGGAATACAGTTTTTGTATTTTTATAAAAATCGTCATATCTATAGTTACTGTGAACATAAACAGGTATCATTGCCGTATGCCAGTCATTTGTGTGAATTACATCAGGCTTAAAGTTAAGTTTTTTTGCATATTCCATTACTGCCAATGAAAATGCAATATATCTTTCATGTTCGTATCTCGGGTCAAGATATTTTGGATATACTTCTTTAAAACAGCTGAAATACCATTCGTTCTCTACAAAAAATACGTTAATATTAGTACCAGGCATTTTACATTTGTGAAGTTTAAATTTTTGAGGATGATATTGAAAATCTATCCACATTTCTGAATTTTCAACTTCTTTTATTCCAAATTTTTCTCTGTCAATTAATCCGTGTAAAGGCGTAAAAATCGCCATTTCAACTTTTTTCTCCAAATACTTCGGAAGACTTCCCATAACATCTGCAAGTCCACCAACTTTGGAAAATGGTGCAACTTCTGCTGCTGCAAATAATACCTTCATTTTTATACTCCTTTTTATAATTTTAATTATTATATCAAAATTTTTTATATTGGCAAAGTTTGTGATATAATTTAACCATATTTAAAACTTGGGGGCTTACTTATGAATGTTATAAATGAATCATTTATCCTTGAAACTATTGATATGATTAGGTTATATAATCTTGACATCAGAACTGTTACATTGGCACTAAGTTTGAGAGATTGTATTTCTGATGATACAGACAGGGTTTGCGAAAATATTCATAATAAAATTCTTAAGTATGCAAAAAATTTAGTATCATTTGCCAATGATTTTGAAAATGAGTATTCTATACCTATTTGCAATAAAAGAATATCTGTGACACCGATATCGCTTGTTGGGGAATCGTGCAAAAATTATGACTATATTAAAATTGCAAAAACTCTTGATGACTCTGCAAAAGAAGTCGGGGTTGATTTTATCGGCGGGTTTTCAGCACTAGTTGAAAAGGGCTGTACTCGTGGTGATGAAGCGTTAATTGAGGCAATTCCAGAGGCTCTTGCTTGTACTGATAAGGTTTGTTCATCGGTTAATCTTGCAAGTTCAAAGGCAGGTATTAATATGGATGCTGTTTTAAAAATGGCAGGAATTATAAAAAAATCTGCACTTTTAACAAAAGATAAGGATGGTATTGGTGCTGCAAAGCTTGTATGTTTTTGTAATGTTCCCGGAGATAACCCGTTTATGGCAGGTGCTTTTTGTGGTTATGGCGAACAGGAGGCTGCTTTAAACGTTGGGGTTTCAGGCCCCGGTGTTGTTAGAGCAGCTATTGACAGACTTGATAAAAATGCTGATATGAGCGAGTTGGCAAATACTATTAAGAAAATTGCTTACAAAATTACAACTACAGGTGAACTTGTTGGGCGTGATATGGCAAAACGATTAAATATTCCGTTTGGTGTTGTTGATTTATCACTTGCTCCTACTCCTGCTATAGGTGATTCAATTGCTGAGATTTTTAGGGCAATGGGCTTGGAAGATGTTGGTGCAAACGGTACTGTTGCTGCACTTGCTATGCTTAATGATGCTGTTAAAAAGGGAGGTATCATGGCAAGTTCGCATGTGGGTGGGCTTTCGGGGGCATTTATTCCTGTTTCGGAAGATGCGGGAATGATTGATGCCGCTAAATGCGGTCACCTTACTTTTGATAAACTTGAGGCAATGACTTCGGTTTGTTCTGTTGGTTTGGATATGATTGCTATTCCGGGGGATACTGCTGATGACGTCATTTCTGCTATTATTGCTGATGAAATGGCTATTGGTATGATTAATAAAAAAACTACGGCTGTTAGAATTATTCCTGTCCCTGATAAAAAAGTCGGTGACATTGTTAAGTGGGGCGGACTTTTAGGTGAAGCTCCAATTATGCCTATAAATAATCTTTCAGCTAAAACTTTTGTCAGCCGTGGAGGTAGAATTCCTGCCCCAATTCATAGTTTAAACAATTAATATAAATTTATTTCGGAGTTTTAATGTCAGAAAATTTATACAGATATTCTAATATGCTAAGAGATTTTATTATTGATGAGCTTTCAGGCCCGTCTGACAGGCATACTGATACTCATAGATATAATAATTTGCGTATCACTATGGATTTGGATAGATTTCCGATGCCTCATATTTGTATTAGAATTGGTATTTCTGAGGGTGTTGTGGCTCTTGAATCAGGTATGCTGGTTTACGGTTCTTTAGGACAAGACCCTAAGTATGTCAAAAAGTGGCTTAAGCGGGGCTCTATCTACACGGAACTTTTGCAGATTTGGAGTACGGAAAATCTTAAAAAACAAAAGCTATCTCAAACTCAAAGAGAAAATTTTATAAAAGATAAAAAAGAAAAATTAGACGACTTTTTTAAATAATTTTCTGGAATATTTAATTAATTTAACTTTTTTACGTATGTTTCAATCTTATCTGCTATCTTTATAAAATCTTCCTGTAAATAAATTTTACATAATATTTGCATTTTAAATTTTTTATTTTATGATAGTAATATGACCGCTTGTGCGGTGTATTTTAATATGAAAAAATAAGGAAATTAATTATGGGCATTAAAGGCAGAGTAGACAAAATGGTAGTTCTAGCTTGCGAAACATGTAAGGAAAGAAACTACACAACTGTTAAAAACAAAAAAAATATTAAAGAAAGATTAGAATTAAAAAAATATTGTTCACGTTGTCAAAAACATACCGTGCACAAAGAAACAAAATAGTTAAAAGGACGGCAAGCGTCCTTAGTTCAGTTGGTAGAACGTCGGTCTCCAAAACCGGATGTCGAGGGTTCGAGTCCTTCAGGGCGCGAGTCGTTATTATTTTATAAGGTTTTTAAGATGAATAATACCGTAAATTCTATAGTTACATACTTTAAAGGCGTTAAATCTGAATGGAGCAAAATTAATTGGCCTGAAAAAAATCAAATTATTGCAGAAACAATTTTTGTTATCGCTATTGTTGCTGTTTTTACTGTTAGCGTTTATCTTATTGACTTGGTTTTTAAAGGACTTTTAGGTTTAATACCTATGAAATAAATTTAGGTGGATTTATGACGAAAAAGAAATTAGAAGAAGAAATGATTGAAGAGTCTGTAATTGACAATGCAAATGAAGAGTCTTCCGAATTAGAAGAAAATACTTCTGAACAGGTTCACGTTGATATTAAAACTGACAAACCTGCTAAAAAAGATCAAAAACGCTGGTATATTGTTCATACATATTCAGGCTATGAAAATAAGGTAAAAGTAAACCTTGAAAAACGTATTGAATATATGAACATGGCTGATAAAATATTTAGAATTGAAGTTCCGCAAAAAACTGTTACTCAGGTTAAAGGCGGTAAAAAACAGGAAAAAGACGAAAAAATATTCCCTGGTTATGTATTAGTGGAAATGATTATGGATGAAGACAGCTGGTATGTGGTAAGACATACCTCAGGTGTTACAAAGTTTGTTGGTTCTGCTAAAAAACCTATTCCTGCTAAAGAAAGCGAAATTAAAAGAATTATCCACAGAACTGATACTCAAGTTCAAAAAATTGAACTTGATGTTAAAGTTGGTGATAAAGTTCGTATTATTTCAGGGCCATTTGCTGACTTTGACGGTGATATAATTGAAGTATATCCTGATAAGGCAAAATTAAGAGCAAATGTTTCAATATTCGGTCGTGAAACTCCTGTGGAATTAGAATATAAACAAATTCAAAAATTATAATAAGTGGAAGGGGTGAGTGCCCCGCTTGACCACAGAAAGGATAAATAAAATGGCAAAAAAAGTAGTAGGCAAAATTAAGCTTCAAATTCAAGCCGGAAAGGCTAATCCATCTCCTCCTGTTGGGCCGGCTTTAGGTCAACATGGTGTTAACATTATGGATTTTTGTAAGCAATTTAACGCCAGAACAGAATCTCAAGCAGGTTATATTATTCCTGTTGTTATTGATGTTTATGAAGATAGAAGTTTTACTTTTATCACAAAATCACCTCCTGCTCCGGTATTAATTAAAAAAGCATTAAATATTCCTAAAGGTTCTGCAGCACCTAACAAAGATAAAGTTGGTGAAATAACAAGAGCTCAATTGGAAGAAATCGCTAAAATTAAAATGGACGATTTGAATGCTACAACTATGGATGCAGCAGTTGAAATGATTAAAGGCTCATGTAGAGCTATGGGTGTAACAGTAAAAGAAGACTAGTTACATTGGACTGGAAGGACTGTATAGTCCGTTAATACCACGAAAGGAAATTTAAAATGTCAAAATTAACAAAAAAACAAAAGAAAATAGCTGAAATGTTAGAAGGGTTCTCTCAACCTGCTTCTGCAGTTGATGCTATCAAAAAACTAAAAGAAATTTCTAAAGAAGTTTCTCACTTTAATGAAACTGTTGAATGTCACATGAGATTGGGTATTGAAGTAAAACATGCTGATCAACAAGTACGTTCAACAACTGTATTACCTGCCGGTTTAGGTAAAACAGTCAGAGTTTGTGTTATAGCCAAAGGTGCTAAGGCTACTGAAGCTCTTAATGCAGGTGCTGATGCTGCCGGTGCTGAAGAAATCATTGAAAAAATTGAAGGCGGTTGGTTTGAATTTGACACATTAATTGCAACTCCTGATTGTATGGGTATGCTTGGTAAATTGGGTCGTGTTTTAGGGCCTAAAGGTTTGATGCCAAATCCTAAAACAGGAACTGTTACTTTAGATGTTGCCGGTGCAGTTAAAGATGCTAAAGCCGGTAAAGTTGAATTCAGAGCAGATAAACAAGGTATGATTCACTGTCCTATCGGAAAAGTTGAATTCTCTGAAGAAGATTTGGTTAAAAACTTTGCAACTCTTGCAGATGCAATTTTGAGAGCTAAACCTGCTTCTGCTAAAGGTACTTATGTTAAATCTGTTTATTTAACAACTACTATGGGGCCTGGTATTAAATTAGATTCTAAAAACTTGGCTACTGAAGTTAGAGAAGTTGTTGGCTAATAATTAATTTACAAGGGCGGGAACAAGATTGTTCCCGCCCTTTATTATTGCATAACCATTTTTTGTTGATTTCGGTCTATGTATTTTGTCTATAATTGTTAACTTATTGTTAGGAGTAGTTATGTCAAAAAAGGGTATGTTTATTACTTTTGAGGGACAGGATGGCTGTGGAAAAACAACTCAAATTAACCTTTTAATAGAATACCTTGAAAAAAAAGGCTATGAAGTTGTCTTAACTCGTGAACCCGGCTGTAAGGGGCTTGGTGAAAAAATAAGAGAACTTTTGCTTGATTATGATGGTGAGGTTTCATCTGTTTGTGAATCCTTTTTATTTCTTGCTGACAGAGCACAAAATGTTGATATAATTGTTAAAAAGAATGTTTCTGCTGGTAAAATTGTAATTTCCGACAGACATACTGATTCTTCTCTTGCTTATCAAGGGTATGGCCGACAATTGGATGTTGATAGAATAGATATGTTGAATAATATTGCAACCAGTGGATTAAAACCGGATTTAACATATGTATTTGATATTGATGTTGAGACCTCTATGGCTCGTGTCGGAAGTAAAAAAGACCGTATTGAATCTGCAGGAAAAGATTTCTTTAACAGGGTTAGAAACGGGTATTTAGAAATTGCTCGAAAAGAACCAAACAGAGTTAAGGTTATTAACTCCGTTGATTCAATTGAAAATATTCATAAACAAGTTGTAGATTTATTTGTTGAACTCGAAGAAAAATTCCTTTAGAAGTTCATAGCCTTTTAAAAAGCTTTTATAATCAATCTTTTCATCAGCTGAATGCATGTTATAAAGATTTGCCAGTCCCATTAAAAATGGTATAAATTTTTCGCCTTTTGAATTCTTGTGCTGGCAGTATATGTGGGTTTCTGCTCCAGCATGGAATGAATTAATTACATATTTTACGCCTAATTTTTTTGCAGCTTTTTCAAAAATTTCAGGAATATATGTATCGTTTGATTTTTCAAATGCAGGCATTTTTTGTTTAAATTCAGCATTAGCCTTTGCAATACCCTCGTATTTTTTGTTAAATTGTTCTACAATTTTCATTATTTTGTCAATTAATTCATTTTCTTTAGACAAATCTGCACTTCTAATTGAATAAGTTGCTTCGGCATAAGGATTTAATACGTTAGTTACATTTAAATCTCCGCCTTTTATTCCGCCTAAATTTATTGATGTTACAACGCCTGTTTCGTCTTCATAATAAACTCCTTGAGGAATATCATTACACAATTCGGCAATTAATTTTGCAGCATTAGGTTTTGTTTTGTCGGAAATTTCTATTCCGGAATGACCGCCTTTACAAGTTATTTCGATATGACCGTTGCAGTAACTTGCACCTGAAACTTGCAATACACCGAATTCATCTGCATCACATACTATAACATATTTTGAATTTAACTTCGAAAAATCGAAATTCTTAATTCCTGACATACCATTTTCTTCATCTCTTGTGAATACAATTTCCAGACCGCCATGTTTTAGGTCAGAATTTTTTATGTCTTTAAGAAGTTTTAAGGCTGCTGACATACCAAATTTATCGTCTCCGCCAAGAGTTCTGCCCTGAGCGTGAATAAAAACCCCATCCAGTGTAGGATTAACGGGAGAATCATCTCCAACAACGTCCATATGTGATGAAAGTGCCATAATTGGTTTAGATTCATCAGTAGCTGGTAGTTTTATAATAACATTATTGTAGTCATCTGTTGTAACGTCAAGTTGTTCTTTTTTGCAAAAATCTTTAACCCATTCTACAACCTTTTCTTCATGCAGAGATGGAGATGGTATGCTTGTTAAATTATAAAAAATATCTATTAATTCATATTCCTTTCTTAATTTTTCCATATTTACCGCCTTACTTTAATATTATCTGCCTCTAAAAAATCTTTGACCAGTCCCGCCTTTTCCTATAGGAACTCTAATTGAACGCATACATTTTGGACATCTGCCAACATAAGCTGTACCCTCTTTATTTTTGTATATACGTGCATAAGTATTGCAGCATTCAAACGTTATTCCCAAAAATGGTCGTTTTTCTCTTTTTTCTTCTTGGGGTTCTTCTTGTATGTCGTCTTCGTCATCATATTTGTCAAACATTTATTTAATCCTTATTTCTTGCCTGTCTTGTAGTCACTTACTTTTTTGGGAACGCTTACCTTGCATTGTGTGGCATCAAATGCACTGCAAGAGAGTATTCGTTTATATTTTTCGGCAAAATGTGCATAATCAAAAATTATGACTCCACCCAAATTGCATTTTCTCGTTTCATGAACTTGTCTTATCAAATCCTCTTCTGCCCCGCCCATAAAGGTTACAAACAATCCGGCGTATAATTTAGTATTTGTATTGCAGAGATATTTTGTAAAATCATATACCATTTGTTTCATCGTTTTTGGGTCACAGGTTAAAAATAGCGGAGTAAATCCGTCAACAAGACCTGCCTGAGCCCATTTATTCCAGTTTTGCTGTTTTACCTCTGCAGCTTGTTTTAAGTTTGGAAATACTACGGCCGTAAATAAAACTTTATTTGCACGACATAAACAGCTAACTTTTTGAACCATTTGTTCAATTTTGTTTTGTCTGTATTTACACCATAATTCCCATCTATAGTCTTTTGTAGTTATGTCATACGGGTCAACGCCGTACATTCCTTTAAATTCTTCTCTTGCAAATTTTGTGTATCCCCAATTTGAGTCAATATAACCCGAATAATTTCCTGCAATTGATTGAGGATAACGAATATAGTCAATATTTATTCCATCGGGTTTGTAATTGATAACAATTTCTTTAAGTAAATTTAATGCAAAATCTTGAACTTCAGGATTTGCGGGGTCAAGAAAATATCCGTTATGTTCCGATAAAGACGGATGGAGTCCTTCTTTATTTGCATTTGCACGATTTACATTTGCCCATTCAGGATGTTTTGCAAGTATTGAATCAGGGTATTGTGACGGAACTTTATTTCCTACGTAAAAAGTTTCAAACCAAATATTTACTTTAATATTACGCTTATGTGCCTCCTGAATCCATATTCTTAGAGGGTCAATACCAACGAAACATTCATTTTGAGGTATAAAACCGTAACTTCTCATTACGTTGCTCGGATAAATTGTTTTACCGTGAAAAAATGTTTCAAGAAATACGTTATTTATACCGTTTTTTTGCATATCATTTAATGTATTGATAATAGCGGTTTTAGATGTAGCAGTCGGTCTTATCCAAACACCCTTTAATTCGTTTTCCTTATATGGTACAGCACTTGCAATAGCACCGTTTGCATGTTCAATAGACAGTGTAGAGTACTTTTGAACATTTATTGGGCTGTGTTTTGCTCTTCTTAAATAATAGTTTGCACGAGAAATGTATGCCCTTGGAAGTGTAGAATCATAATTTAGCAGATTACTTTGATAATAATTAATCATAGAATTTGCTTCGTTAATTTTTTCTTGTGCATCGTATATAAAACTTTCAGAGGTAATGTAGGCATAAATATTTTTATTATATTTATCAATATAAATTTTTGTGCCCACCATTAAATTTTCGTTCATCCATTTTTTTGCTTTACCATGACCGCTTATAACCAGACCGTTTTCAGGAATTAATGAATCAGCGCCACTCAAACTAACCACTGTATTCCCTACAACAATGGCTTCTCCCCCGTATTCATTTGTTCCAGTTGTTGCACCGAATTTAGGTGTATAAACAACAAGTTGATTTGCACCTCTCAATCCTGGATAATAGCTGCCTGTAGGATTTGTTGTACTTGACGGGTCTATTGCACTAATTTTGTACATTTCTTGTGAAAATGTTACTTCATGCCTTTTGCAGTTATATGGCATCCATGGATTTATACTGCATGTGTCCTCATTTTTTGCCTGTACCGGCATAAATAACTGAAATAATACTACAAATATCAATAACAAATACTTTTTCTTAATCATTAAATCGATATCTCCAAATCCCTATTTAATTATATAATAAAATATAATTATTTTTTTAAGTCATCTAATTGGCGTATTTTGTCTTTTAAATTATTATTTTTAAGCAGTTCACAAGCTTTAAGATAATAAAACGAGGATTTCTCAAGTTCTCCAAGTTTAGCGTTAACAATGGCAAGACGCATATTTAAATCGGCATCATTTTCCATGCCGTATTGATAAGCAAAATTATAAAACTTGAGTGCTTTTCTGTAATCTTTTTCATCTTCCCTGAAAATTCCGTAATAGTAGTTAACAAGAGGATTTTTTAATTCAAGATTTAGTCCTCTGTCCAAAAATGCTTTTGCATGCACTGGTTTGTTCATTTTTCCGTATATATGACCGAGTGTCGCCATAACTTCCGCATCTGCTGGATAAACTTTTATCATTGTCTGGTATGCACCTGCGGCTAATCCGTAATTTTTTTTTCTATCGGCATCATTCTTTGCGTTACGAGCAAGTTCAAGATGGCTTTTAGCTATCGAATTCCATTCTTCGTAGTTAAATGTCTCATAGTCTATATATACACCGTCATACTCAATGCCAGCTTCCAGTGCATACACATAAATAGGCATAATTAACAGATAGGTGAGTAATATAAATTGCTTAAAATTTTTCATATAATTTGCTTAATAAATCACAACAATAACTATTATAACATGAAGTTTTTTTGTATCATTAATATAAATGGGGGCGGACTTTGGCAGAAACAGTTTACTTAATTATTTTTACTTTGTTATCAATAATATTTGCGGCTGCATCTGTTATTGCAGGCTTTATTTGCGGTTATAAGAATGAATCTGATGAAAAATCTCAAATTTATGAATGCGGTATGAATTTATTCTCAGATGCTAAACTTCAGTTTGATTTTAGATATCTCAATTATGCAGTAATTTTTTTGATATTTGATGTCGTTACATTTTTTTTATTCCCATTTGCGGTTACGTTTAATAAAATGCCAGCATTTTTAGTTTTTGAAATTATATTTTTTACGCTAATTTTGCTTTTTGCATTATGTTTTATATTAATTAATAATATGCTGGGAGACAGAAAATGAATGTAGTTGTTTCCTGTATAGATTATTTTCTAAATTGGGGTAGAGCAAATTCGCTTTGGCCTTTAACATTTGCAACATCGTGCTGTGGTATTGAAATGATGCAAACTTCTGCTGCGGATTATGATATTGCAAGATTTGGTTCAGAGGTTTTTCGAGGTTCGCCGAGACAGGCTGATTTATTAATTTGTGCCGGAACTATTACCCATAAAATGGCTCCCGCTCTTTTAAAATTGTATCAGCAAATGCCTGAACCAAAATATGTTATCGCTATGGGTGCTTGTACTTGCGGTGGTGGCATGTTTTATGACTCTTATTCTGTTGTTAATGGGATTGATAAGATTATTCCCGTAGATATTTATCTTCCTATGTGCCCTCCTAAACCGGAAGCACTATTGGATGCCATTATTAAACTTCAGAATAAGATTAAAAAAGAATCTATTCTTGATAGACGTCAATTTGTTATGAAACATTGTTCTTACTTGAAAGAAGAAAATGAACTTTTAGTTTCTGATAACGGGCTGAATATTATGACTTGGGGGGTTAATATTGATTAATACTGATTTATTGAAAGAGTACTTTCCTGATGTACTAGTTTATGATTATTATATTTTTGTTGAAAAAAACATTGTTGATGTGATTTCATTTTTGAAGACTAAAAATTATGTTGATTTTGATGTTTTATCACAAATAATTGCAGCGGACTGTACCGATTTTGTACAACTTACTTATAGATTGTATTCAACTGAAAATAATGAGTTTTTAAATGTTGTGACAAAGGTAAAAGACGAAGCGGCCAGTGTTACACATTTATATAAAAGTGCACATTTTGATGAATGCGAAATTCATGACTTATTCGGTATAAATTTTGTGGGCAATGAAAAATTAGAACGTTTGTATATGCCTGAAGACTGGGATGGACATCCGCTTTTGAAGTCATATGACCAAACTGATGAAAGGTTGGAATGGAATAATGACCAATCTCTTTAAAACTATGGAGATAAATGTCGGCCCTCAGCACCCGTCTACTCATGGTGTTTTAAGATTAATTTTGGAACTTGATGGTGAAATTATTAAATCCTGCAAGCCTGTTGTCGGTTATTTGCATAGGGGCATTGAGAAAATGGCCGAAAACCGCTCATATTTGCAATACTTACCTATAGTTGACAGAATTGATTATTTAGGCGGATTTTTTAATTCTTATGCATACTGCGATTGTATTGAACATTTAGCGGAAATTGATGTTCCAGATAAGGCAAAATATATTCGTGTATTGTGTATGGAATTGAATAGAATTGCGTCTCATTTGCTGTGGTTGGGAACATTTATGCTTGATTTGGGTGCATCTTCTCCATTGTTTTACTGCTTCAGAGACAGAGAAAGAATTTTACACATTTTTGAGGCTCTTACGGGGCAAAGGATGATGTATAATTATTTTACATTTGGTGGTGTGAGATTTGATATTCCTTCAGATATTATTGATAAAATTTCTGTATTCATTGAGGATATGCCAGAATGTATTAATGATTATGAAAATATAATTACTGATAACCCGATTTTTGTATCCAGATGCAAAAGTAAGGGTATTTTGACTAAAAAAAATGCTTTGCAATATTCTATAACAGGCCCAAATTTGCGGGCTTCCGGCGTAAATCTTGATTTTAGAAAATCTAATCCTTATCTTGTTTATGACAGGTTAAATTTTGATGTATCATCTGATATTTCAGGTGATGCTTTTTCAAGATATAAAGTCAGAATTTTCGAACTGCATTCTTCTCTTAAAATTGTTGAACAGTGTATAAGTTTTATTAAAAATTCTTCTGATGAATTTTTAAATAAATCCGTAAAACCTGTTATGCTGAATATTGATAACGCTGAATATACTTCATCTGTTGAATCTCCACGAGGACTTATGTCTTGTACCGTTATGGCAGGCGGAAAAAATCCATACAGAGTTAAGTGGAGAACAGGGTCTTATTATGCCGTTCAGGTTTTGCCTGAACTCTTGATTAATGCTGAACTTGCGGATTTGATGGCTATATTTGGTTCATTAGACGTTATTTTGCCGGAGGTTGATAAATAATGAATTATTTATTAAGCATTTTTATTGATTTTTTCGCAAATTTTGGTATTCCTAAAGAAGTGGTGTATATCATATTCCCGATAATTCCTTTCTGCATTGTTGCAGCCGCACTTATTTTGGTAGTATTGGTTTTAGTTCTGGTTGAAAGAAAAATTCTCGCATTATTTACTCAAAGAAAAGGCCCAAACAGAGTCGGTTTCTGCGGTATTCTTCAGACTGTTGCTGATGCGGTTAAGTTATTATGTAAAGAAAACATTGAGCCTAATGTTACTGATAGAATTCTTTTTTCTCTCGCTCCTATAATTGCTTTTGTTCCTGTTATGGTTTGCTGGGGAATAATTCCTTTTAGCAGCGAGTTTGATTTTATCTCAATTTCGGTTTCTTCTTTATTGTTTGCTGTTATTGCGGTTATACCTGTTATTGGAGTTATTCTTGCGGGGTATTCAAGTAATAATAAATATTCATTAATTGGTTCAGTTCGTTCTGCTGTGCAGGTTATTTCTTATGAGCTGCCTATTATGTTTGTTATTTTGTCCGTAAGTATTTTGGCTTCATCGCTAAATATTAAAGATATTATTTTATCACAAACATCTATGTATCAGGTTTGCGGTTGGTATATTTTTCCTTGTTTTTTAGGATTTGTTATTTTGTTTGTTTCGTCGCTTGCAGAATTGAACAGATGTCCTTTTGACTTACCTGAGGCTGAAAGTGAGCTTGTTGCAGGATATAATACTGAGTATTCGGGTATGAGATTTGCATTATTCTTTTTGGGCGAGTACGCAATGTTATTTGTATCATCGGCATTCATTACTGCTTTATTTTTTGGCGGCTTTTTATCTCCTTTTGGTTTTTATATTTCTGAAAAAATATTTAATAACAATGTTCTTGCACAGATTGGCATTTATTTTGAACAGGCATTTTGGTTTTTTATAAAATCTTTCTTGATTGTATTCTTAATTATGTGGGTAAGGGCTGTTCTGCCAAGACTTAAGTCTTCTGATTTGCTAAAATTTAGTTGGAGAATTTTACTTCCGCTTTCTATTTTAAATTTTATTTATATTTGTTTATTTAAATATATAGTTATGATTGGAGGGCTGAAATAGTGATAAAAAAAATATATAAATCTATTTTGGCCATAATAATCGGGCATATAACAGTTTTAAAACATGCTTTTAAAAAGCGAGTTACACTCGAATATCCTGAAGTTAAACCCCTTTTAAATGATAAGTTTAGGGGTGAGCACTTATTTGATATAAATAAGTGCAAGGCTTGCGGTATGTGTCAAAAAGTTTGTCCTGCGAATGCTATTACTATAATTAAGGATGAAAATGGGTTGAATGAGTACAGTATTGATTATAAAAAATGTATTTTTTGCGGAAATTGTTACTATTATTGCAATTTTAACGCTATAATGCCAAGTAGTAATTTTGAACTTGCTTGTAGTAGTAAGGAATCATTGGTTATAACTTTTAAAAAGGCGGAGGAGGCTTAGTGAGTAGTACTGAGATTTTAATAAGTATAATTTTTTATTTATCGGCCTTTTTAATTGTTTTTGGGGCATTGGCTGCTATTTTTGCCAAAAGAATTGTACATTCTTTAATTTTGGCTGTAATAGTGTTTTTCACAGTAGGTATTTTATTTTTGATTTTAAATGCCGAATATAATGCTATAATTCAATTTGCCGTATATGGTGTTGCAATACCTATTTTACTTGTGTTTGCAATTATGTTTACTTCTTATAAAAATGAAAAGAATGTTTATTTGGCATTTGATTCTCGTTTTGTGCTTGCTTTTATTTCTTTGGTTTTGTTTGTATTGACTGTTTTCAATATTCTTTTAATTTCTTCATCAGTAATTGATTGGCTATTTACGCCTCAATCTGCATTAAATATCAATAGGTATGAAATGTTCAATGCTATTTCAAACGGCTTGTATATTAAGTTCTTTTTCTCATTTGAACTGATTGCATTGTTTATTTTTATTGTGATTGTCGGATTATCAACGTTAAATCTGTTTAGGGAGAAAAGAAATGGCTAATTTGATTTTTAATATAACTCTATATCATTATTTAATTTTGGCGTTACTGCTTTTTGCAATTGGATTGGCCGGAGTGATTTTATCGAAAAATATTTTAAAAGTACTGATTTCTGCGGAATTTTTATTATCTGCAGTGAATATTAATTTTGTCGCATTCGCTTTTTTTGCTGACAATGTAAATTTAACAGGATTTATTTTTTCGATATTTACGGTTGCCGTTGGTGCTGTTGAACTTGCTGTTGCCGTTGCAATTTTTTATCTGATGTATAAAAATAAAAAATCTGTGGATATTAATGAATATAAGGAGTTAAAAGGGTAATGGAATTTTTTATTCAAAACGCATCTTTAATTATTTTATTCCCTTTATGGATTTCAGTTCTAATTTTTATTGGCAAATTTGCAGGGGTTTTAAAGTCTAAAAAAATTGTTTTTGGCTTAACATTGTTATCTTCGATATTTGGTTTAATATTTTCTATACCTTTATTTGCTTTGATTGCGGCATCTTCAGGTTATGTTTATGAAAATACATTTAATTTTTTATGTGTAAATGATTTTAGTATGGAATTAGGGATATTGTTAGATTTAACGTCTGTGTTTATGCTGCTAATTGTTTATGCAGTTACTTTGCCTGTTCAAATTTATTCTTATTCTTACATGAAAAATGATGACGGATTTATTAGATTTTTTGCGTTAATGAACTTTTTTACATTTGCTATGTGCGGACTTGTTAGTTCTCCTACGCTTTTTCAGACTTATATATTCTGGGAATTAGTTGGGACTTCAAGTTATTTATTAATTTCATTTTGGTATAAAAAAACTGCGGCTGCCAATGCAGGGAAAAAAGCTTTTGTTATGAATAGAATAGGTGATTGCTGCTTATTGGCAGGTATTATCATATCTTCTGTTATTCTATTTAATTTTGCGGGCTTACCGGATTTAGCGGATATTCCTTACAGTTCTATTGATAGGGTGGCTGCATGCTTATTCACGTATACATCTGAACCGATTTTTATAATCTTATGTATACTTTTAATATTTGGTTCAATTGCAAAATCTGCACAATTTCCTCTACATACCTGGCTTGCCGACGCTATGGAAGGCCCTACACCAGTTAGTGCTTTAATTCATTCTGCTACTATGGTTGCTGCAGGAGTATTTTTGATTTCCAGATTGTACCCGATTTATTATCAGTCAGTTTTTGTTATGAATTTTATTTTAGCGATAGGTCTCTTTACTGCTGTCATTACTGCAATTTTTGCGATTGTTTGCAAGGATATAAAAAGAATACTTGCGTATTCAACTTCTTCTCAACTGGGTATAATGTTTATGGCACTTGGTTCCGGGGCTTTGACCGGGGGAATGGTATATTTGGCCTCTCATGCTTTTATTAAATCAATGCTTTTCTTGTGTGCTGGAATTATTATGACATTGTATGCAGGAAAAACATCGTTAGAGATATTTGGAGGTTTACGAAGAAAAATCCCTGTTTTAGCTTTTGTATTTTTAATTGGTGCTTTTGCATTGAGCGGAATATTGTTTTCGGGATTTTCGGCTAAAACACTTATTTTTCACCATTTATTAGAAACTCATAGCTATTATATTATTGCGGTGTTGCTGATTATTTCTTTTATGACTTCTTTTTACATATTTAGAATGTATTTTATTGTTTTTGAAAGTTCATTAAAAAATGATACTTCTAAAAATTTAAGCTACGCAATGCTTATACCGGTTATTGTTATTTGCTTTGTTGTTTTAGTTTTAGGGTTCTTTTTGCCTCGCATGGCTGAAATAAAATTCGAAATTATTCCTGTGTCGGTTGAACTTTGTGCAGTAATTTTTGCGTACATTTGTTATGTAAAAATTCCAAAACTTCCTAAAATTCCTGTTTTGTATAATTTAGCTTATAATGGATTTTATATCGATGATATATATACTTTTGCCGTAAAACACATATATGGTAATTTATGCAGCTTTGCTAATTACGTCGATGATGTTGTTTTTGACGGTGTGGTTGTGTTAACGGTATTTTTGGCTAAATTAAATTCTTGGTTCAGTTCAAAATTTCAGACAGGGCTTGTTCAATCCTATATTTGTTACTCGGTTGTAATTATTGCTATGCTGTTAACAGGATTTTGTTTAATTTACTCATTGGTAGCATATTTTGCGGAGGTGTAAGATGGATAATTTGTCATTAAATTTATTGATATTTTCACCGATTGCAGCTTCGTTGTTATTTTTTATACCTATTTTTCGTGATAATGAAGTTATAATAAGACGTTTTGCAAAAACTTTTGCAGGTTTACATTTTGCATATGCTATGTGCTTTTGTGTATTTTTTAATTCTGATGTTTCTTATTTTGACGAATTATTCTTATTCGGACAAAGCGGAATACAATCACTTGGCATACGCACTGCTTTTGCTATGGACGGACTGTCATTAGTAATGGTTGTTTTGTCATCATTTTTGTTTTTTATGGCTACAATCGCAAGCAAAACTGTTATTAGAAAACGTCATAAATTGTACTATGGGTTATTATTGGCTCTCGAAACTGCTGTTATCGGTGTTTTTACATCAGCAGATATTTTTATGTTCTTTTTATTTTGGGAATTGGAATTAATTCCGATGTATTTTTTAATCAGCCTATGGGGAAGCGGCAATTCGCAAAAATCTGCAATGAAATTTTTGCTTTATACGTTTATGGGCAGTTTATTTCTGTTGATTGGAATTTTACTGTTAAACTACTACAGCGATACTTTAAATCAGCAAATGACTTCTCTGTTTGCTGATATTAACGTTGTGGATAAACTTCCTGTAAATATTCAAATTTTAATTTCTATTTTATTAATGATTGGATTTTTTGTTAAACTTCCAATAGTACCTCTGCACACGTGGCTTCCTAATGCACATTGCGATGCCCCTGCACCGATTAGTATTTTGCTTGCGGGGTTGTTATTAAAAATGGGTGCATATGGATTTATAAAGTTTAATATATTACTTCTTCCGGATGCATTTAAAATTATTGCACCTGTTTTAATAATCCTAGCTGTTATAAATATAATTCATGCAGGCTTGTGTGCTTATAATCAAAAAGACATTAAAAAGATTATTGCATATTCAAGTATTTCCAATATGGGCATAGTAATGCTCGGATTATGTACAAATAATGAACAAGGAGCTGTTGGTGGAATTTTTCATATGGTATCGCATGGATTAATTTGTGCAGGTTTATTTATGATTGTCGGAATTATTTATGGCAGAACAAAGACACGTGACATAAATGCAATTAGCGGTTTGGCCTCTGTAATGCCGAATTTAGCGATTCTGTCTGTTTTATTTTCTTTTGCCGCTGTTGGAGTACCTTTATTAATGGGATTTGTAAGTGAATTTTTAACTTTCTGGGGGGCATTTAACGCTCAATATGAGACAGTTATATATATTCCTCTTGTTGTTTTGTGTGCTTTGTCTGTTTTAATTCTAAGTACAGCTTATATGTTTAAGTTTTTGCATAAAACTTTTTTTGGTATTATCGATGACTCATGGTCAATTTTAAAAGATATATCTGCCCATGAATTTATTATTTTAACTTCTATAATGGGTGTAATTATATTTTTTGGCATTCACCCTATGAGTTTGGTTGATATTATTAAACCGTTTGTTGACATTATGATTGAAAGTGCAGGAATATAATGAATTCTACTTATGATATTTGGAATATATTTATACCATGTATAATTTTGCTTATTATAATTGCCATTCAGGCAGTTTTTGCAATGGTAAAAAATAATATAAAATTTTATAAAATCGCAAAATGGATATCTGTTTCAGGTATTATATTATCATTTATTTCGCTATTTGATGTGCAATTTGAGCCAATTTATTATGCTTTTTCCGATTCAATAATGTCAAATACTTATACTATATTTATGCAGGCTCTTATTCTGATTGCTGCGTTAATATGTGTGCTTTTAACCAAAAAAACTGTAGCGTCAAGAAGAAATCGTGCGTTTAATTTTCATGCCGTCTTTATGTCTGCGGTGCTTGCCGCTATGATATTGGTTTCCGTAAACGATTATCTGACTATGTTTGTTTCAATGGAATTTTTAAGTGTAGCCTGTTATTTTTTGATTGCGTTCAATAAAGGTACTCTTTCTAAAGAAGCATCGTTTAAGTATCTTTTGACAAATATTGTAGCGTCTTCTGTATTCTTGTTTGGCGTTTCTTATTTATACGGAATAACATCATCTGTAAATTTTACTGAAATAAATGACTATTATTTGCAAAACACCGCCGAGTGGATGTATACAATATCCGTTTTGTTTATTGCATCAGGTTTGTTATTTAAACTTGCTATATTCCCTTTTGCAAATTGGATACTGGATATATATGAGGGCTCTTCAACCTCTGTTGCTGCATTTTTATCTGTTGTTCCTAAAATAGCAGTTTTTGGAATTCTTTGCCGGCTATTGGTGTTTAATTTCAGCTATAGCTTTGAATTTCCTTTAATTTTGCTTATACTTGCATCTATTACTGCTGTTTGGGCAAATTTAATTGCGATAAGACAAAGAAATATCAAGCGTCTATTGGCCGCAAGTTCTTCAGCTAATGCGTCATATATGATTTTTGCGGCATCACTTGTAAGTGTATATAATATTTCAACTGTTATTTTTTATTTGGTAACGTATGTTTTTATGAATTTAGGAGTCTTTGCAGCCGTTATTTTGCTGGAAAACTCTGCTTTTTCTAATAAATTATATGAATTTAAAAATTTTGCATATACAAATCCTGCATTCTGCTTCGCATTTTTGGTATCACTTTTGGGGCTTGCCGGTATGCCGCTAACTTCAGGATTTGTCGCTAAAATTTATCTCTTATCTGCCATTGCTAAGTCAGGGTTAATATTTCTGCCGTTTTTAATTTTGCTTGTTATTGTTATGGTTATTTCAATGTATTATTACATTCGTATTGCAAAACTGATGTTCGTAAAAGACGACAACCAGGAAGAAAGATATGTAATTTGCAAAACTGAATCTGCAAGTGTAATTCTTTACATATGTGCAATAGCAACAATCGCTTTTGGTATATTGCCCGACAAAATCATAGAAATATGCAAAATAATTGCATACAATATTTAGTAATCATGAAATCCTGGATAAGGTCTTATTTCATGTCTTAAAAATTGACTTGTATCAGATGACGGGTCAAAATAATAGATAATATGTTTTAGATATTTGAACGGAGGATACTTGTATATCGGGTCTTCTGCAGCACGATAATCATATGGTTCGCCGTTTGATCTTGCTTGAATTTTATTGTACATTTCAACAAAGTCAGGTGAATAACCGTAATTAATCATAGCCTCTTCAGAATATACTTCATCTTGTGTTGTATAAGCATAAACTGAGTGAGCAGAAATCCCGAAAATTATTAATAATAAGGTTATAAATTTTTTCATACAACTCCTCAACAATATAATAACCTATTTTTTGTTATTGTTCAAGATAATTATTAATAATCTCTTCAAGTTTATCCAAAAGTTCAGCTTCAGGCACACGTGCTATAATTTCCCCTTTGTGAAAAATATAACCCTCGCCTATTGCCCCAGCAATGCCAAAATCAGCATGCTTAGCCTCTCCGGGGCCGTTAACAGGACAACCCATTGTCGCTATTGTTATTGATTTATCAAGATTTTTAAATCTTTCTTCTACACTTTTTGCAAGACCTATTAAATCAATTTGTGTTCTGCCGCATGTTGGACATGAAACAAAGTTTACTCCTTTTTTTCTTAAATCCAATGATTTTAAAATGGCATATCCTGCATGAACTTCTTCAATAGGATCTTCTGTTAACGAAACTCTTATAGTATCACCAATACCCTGTGATAATAGTGAACCGATACCGACAGAAGACTTAACAAGTCCTCCTTTTAGCGTTCCAGATTCTGTAACACCCAGATGAAGAGGGTAGTCATATTTTTCCGAAAACAGTTTGTAAGCTTCAATTGTCGTTAAAACATCAGAAGATTTTAGTGACACTTTGATTTTATCAAAATTTAAATCTTCCAGTATTTTTATATGTCCCTCTGCACTTTTTACAAGCTTTTCAGAAAGAGGAATGTTTTCTGACTGTAAAGATTTTTCAAGAGAACCTGCGTTTATTCCTATTCGTATAGGAATATTTTGCTCTTTAGCTAATCTTACAACTTTTTCGACATTTTCACGTTTTCCGATATTTCCGGGATTTAAACGCAAAGCAGAAACGCCGTTATTTATACATTGAATTGCCAATCTGTAATCAAAGTGTATATCTGCAACAACCGGGATTGGAGACTTTAAAACAATTGATTTTACGGCATCGGCTGCTTCCGAATTTAAAACAGCAAGTCTGATAATTTCACATCCTGCATCTGCAAGTGATTTAATTTGATTTAAAGTGGAATTAACGTCTCTTGTATCAGTGTTACACATTGATTGAACAGATATCGGTGCATCTCCGCCGATTTTGATATTTCCTATTGATAGTTCTTTTGTTTTTCTTCTTTTTATCATAAAATAATTTTAGCACTTAAATAAATTTTGAGGTAATATTATGAAAATAGCTATTATATCTGATATACATGGTAATTTGTTTGCACTTGAAAAGGTTTTGGAAGATATTGAGCATGAAAAATGTGATAATGTGATATGTCTTGGGGATTTGGCTATGGCAGGGCCTGAGCCAAATAAGACGGTTGAATTGATTAAACAAATGAATTGGGATATTATACAGGGAAATACTGATAAAATGATTGCCGAATATACGGATGAAATGTATGAGTCATTGAAATCAGTTATCCCAATTATGGCAAATGCCCTTAGAAATGACGCAGCGGTTATAAGTTCCGAAAATAAAGAATTTTTACGTAATTTGCCCGAAAATCTTGAAATTACAATAAATAATACACCAATACTTCTTGTGCATGGTTCGCCAAGAAGAAACAACGAAGATATTTTACCGGATTTGCCGCTTGAACAGGTGGAAGAAATGGTTGCTGATACTAATGCAAGACTGATTTTATGCGGTCATACCCATTTGCCATGCGGTTATCAGACAAATAGCGGAAAAACTGTTGTAAACGTTGGAAGTGTTGGACGTCCGTTTACGGAAAAACCCGATGCTTGCTATGCAATTGTCACATTTGATGATATTGGTTTTGGTGTTGAACATAGATTTGTCGAGTATGATAATGAAGCTGCATCTAAAGTTTTGGCATCAAGAAATTTTGACGGGGCTGAAAAATTGTCTAAAATGCTTATAAATCCTGAATTACGCCATATGTAACGTATTTTAATTTATTTTCCCTATAATATTTTTAATGTATAATTGACTTATGGGGAATTTTAACGCAAAATTTACTGATGACGGCTCAATTGGGCTTTTTTCGGATGTATACAACGATATATACCATTCTCGTTTTGGTGCTTTGTCTGAGGCTTACGAAAAGTTTATTCTGCCTGCCGGTTTTTCAGAATTTTTAAATAAAAATTCTGAAATTAAAATCTTAGATATTTGTTATGGAATTGGATATAATACAAAATCTTTTTTGAATTATTATTTTAATAATTTTTATAAAAAAAATTTAAATAGTAATTTTCAAAAAAAATTTTTCAGTACCAAATTCATTAAACATATCAATTCGATATATACCGATAACATTTATGCCCTCAAAAATAAAAAAAATAGCATAAATCAAAAAAATCATAAAATTATTCTGCATGCCGTTGAACTTGATGAAAATTTAGTAAAGCTATCGCCATTTATAAAAAATCCAAAATTTTGTTTGAAAACATTAGGCAAAAATAATTTGTTTTCAGGATTAAATAAAAAGGATTGTAATAAGTTTTATATTCGTGAAGAAATAAATCATATTATATTGCTCAAATTATTAGAGCAATATAAGTCAGATTTTTTTAATAAGGAAATAGATGAAATTTTAACCGATAAGGCTAATAAAAAATTCTTTAGTCAAAAAATGGTTAATTTAGCCAAAAACCATGCATGCGGCGAATATGATTTATCCTATCTTGGACGTTTAAACGCCTTATTACATAATATATATTATAAGTATATATCAAATAGTTACAAAAATGCACAAAAAACCTTAAAAAACGGCTTTTTTGATATCGACCTCTATAATCAGGATGCACGCAGATTTATTAAAAATTCTAATATGAAGTATGATTTTATATTTTTGGATGCTTTTTCTCCCGATAAAGCTCCAAACTTATGGACATTTGAATTTTTCACAGAATTATACAAGCATTTATCTGATGATGGTATTATATTAACTTATTCTAATTCTACTGCCGTGCGTAATGCGTTTTATAAAAATAAGTTTTATGTCGGAAAAATATATAACAAATATGAAAATCGTTTTACAGGTACTATTGCCTCAAAAAATATTGAATTAATAAAATATCCTTTAGACGATTTTGAAACAGGATTACTTAATACAAAGTCAGCTATTTGCTATCATGATAATTCTGATTTAACACTTGAAAACAGTGCTATATTAGAAAACAGACAAAATGAAGTTAATGTTTCGAATTTGATTTCAACATCACACTACAAAAAGGAGTATAAATGTCATACGATGTAGTAATTGCCGGAGGCGGTGCAGCAGGATGTTCGGCAGCTTATAATTTAGGTATAAACGGCAAAAAAGTTTTACTTATTGAAAAAAATAATTATCTTGGAGGTCTAATGACAGGCGGACTTGTGACACCGTTTATGAAATCCTCTGATAATCAGATAAATACGTCATTTGGCTCAAGATTTAAAACTGAAATGAAAAAATATAACGCAGTTATTACTTACGAAGACGGAAATGACGGATGGTTTAATCCTGAATATGCTAAAATTGTCCTTGATAAATTAATGAATGAGGCATCCGTTGAGGTAAGGTTTGATACTGTTATAACTTCTGCCAATATAGATAATAATTATATTAGAGACATAACTTTATCATCAAAAATGTTATCGGAACGTATCAAATCGAGATATTATATAGATGCGACAGGAAATTGCGATTTTGCAAAAAAAATAAATTGCGAATTTATAAATAAAAAAGATGAATTTCAATCATTAAATTTAAGATTTATAATGTCGAATGTTGATATTGAAAAATTTGCAAAGTGGATTTTGGAATTTGATAATGATAGAGATGTAACTACAGTGTGTTGTGTCAATGACGAAATACATATGTCTACTGCATATACCTGGGATACTAATAAGAAATGGGCTCTTGACCCGCTGTTCAAGCAGGCTGTAGATGATGGTATACTAAAAAATGAGGACAGAAACTATTTTCAGGTGTTTACTATTCCAAAAATGCCTGGTTCTATTGCGTTTAATTGCCCAAGAATTTATACAAAAAATGTTATCGACCCTTTAAATAATTTAGAGTACACAGCTAGCTTAAAATCAGGAAGAGAAAGTATTTTACGCTTATCAAACTTCTGTGTTAAGTATTTAAAAGGCTTTGAAAATGCATACATATCATCAATTGCTGATATGCTGGGCATCAGGGTTTCAAGACGATTAAAAGGTAAGTATATCTTCACTATTGATAATATTAAGTCAGGAAGAACTTTTGAGCACCCTGTTCTTATTTCTAATTACCCGATTGATGTGCATTCTGTTAAAAATAATCAGTCTGTTCTTGAAAAAGTTAACAAAGAGTATCAAATGCCTGTTGAGGCGATGATTTCTGCTGATTATGATAATTTATTTACTGCTGGAAGATGTGTTTCAGCCGATTTCTATGCTCAGGCTGCTATTCGTATCATACCATCCTGCATGTCAATGGCTGAGGGATTAGCCAAATATATCCTTGAATTATCTTAATGTTAATTTTATAATCATTAGGTCAAAATTATGAGTTTGAGACAAAAAATTTTAATATATATTTTATCATTAATTTTGTTATATGCGGTATATTTTTGGGGAATACCGTGTGCATTTAACGTGCAAAAAAATATTCAGACCTATGAAAAAATTATATTAGATAAAACAGGCTATAAAATTGATGTTTCAAATCCTGAGTTAAAAATGGGATTGTTTCCTGCTATATGGCTTAAAGCTGACAAATTTAACCTTTTAAATACTGATGGTTCAAGTGCACTGTTTGTTAAAAGTCCAAGACTTAAAATTTCTATTTTTAGATTTCTTAGAGGCAAATGTAATATTAATTATTTTTCTGCCGACTATCTTGCCACTGATGTTACTTTTACAAAAGAAAATAAAATATATCTGGGTGACTATTTTATCGACACCGAGAAAAAAGATATGATTGATATTAGCAATATCAAGTTAAATATTCAGGAATATAAAATTAATATTTTTGATAAAGCGACTGACCAAAGAAATACTATTATCGGTGATTATATAGTAATAGATAAATTTGAACAGAATAGGCACTACAAAATTTCATCAGCTGCCGAACTTTTATCCGGGAAGAATGTCTCTACTATTAATTTTGATGTTAATTTAAAAATCCCAATTATGAAATATCTTTCAAAAAAAGACTCATATTTTAGTGTTGCAATCACAAATTTTGATTTAGAGTGCTTGTCAAAATATTTGGCATTTGCAACTAATAACGAATATTTCGATTTAAAAGGAAAATTAAATTTTGAAGCCCATTCTCAAAATTTTTCAAAGAAAATTAACAAATATAATACTAATATTTTGCTGGAAAATTTTGGTATTAATGGTAAAGATTTTGCACTGCCATATTATTATGACGGCAGAGTTAATCTTACGTCGCAATTTACGGCGTCAGGTAAAAATCTTGTTATAGATGAACTTATTGTACAAACGGATGATTTAAATGCAACTTTGAATGGCGTTATAAAAAAGATAACGTCGTCTAATCCTGTTTTAGACCTAAAATTATCATCTAAAAATTCCCGTGCAGAAAAACTTGTAGAATTGTTACCTGCCAATAACAAATTTTATAAAGAACTTGAATTTGATATTGAGACACTTGTAAAATCAAAATTTTTTGCTGATGTTAATATGGATTTAGCAATAACAGGCAACCCAATTACTCCTGATGTCAATGGTGATTTGAATATTACAAATGCCTATGTAACGGAAACACCTATCCAAAATGGTGCAAAAAAGGCCGATATTAATCTTAAATTCAAGAATGACAGAATTTTCTTAGATGTTTTTGTTCCTGCTGCAATAAACCAATACGTAACCGTTGGCGGATTTGTTGAAATGTACGGTAAAAAAGACGTTGATATAATTATTAAAAGTACCAAAAATGTCGACTTGGCTATTGCTCAGTATGTTTTAATGCCTGTACATAAAGTCTTGGGCTTTGAACTTGGGCCTGTGCCGATTATGGATATCAAAGGCTTTGGAAATATTGATTTAAATGTAAAAGGAAATAAAGTTGACCCGCATGCTTTTGGTATATTCAATTTTAACAGAGGAATCGTATCTTTTAATGATATCCATAATATGATCATAAAAAATGGCTCGGGAAGTCTTAAATTTGAGGATAGAAATACAATCTTCAAAACTAATGCCGCTACCCTTAACGGTGAACCTGTATCCATTAACGGTACTTGCACATTATTTGGAGTTTTAGATTTTTATGTTAAATCAAAACATCAGCCTGTCAATGAACTTATGTTGACACTTAAGTCTTCTCCTATGCTTGCTGATATTTCTAAAAATCTGACTAATATTAATGTGGACTCGGGTTTTACTGATGTTGACTTTAATTTAAATGGCAAGGTTAAAACTATTGACGAATTTGTATTTGGTAAAAATGTTTTTGCCAATGGTAATCTTGTTTTGTCTAATGTTACTGCTGTGCTTAAGGATTTTATGCTTCCTATATCCAATATTAACGGTACCATAGCTTTTGATAATTTGAATTTAAAATTATTTTTAGAATCTGCAATTAATAAATCAAAAATTAAAATTATGGGCGATATTATCGATAACAAAGCAAATTTAAGCATTAATTCTGATAATTTATCTGCGGATGATGTTATCAAGTATATTTTCAAATCTGACTTTACACCTATACATAAAAATATTCAAGGTCGAAAAAGTCTTATTGTCTTTTCGGCAAATTACAACGGAAATATAGATAAAATTGACTTTACAAAATTAAAAGCAGACGGTATTGCTGAGTTTAATAATTATCATATTTTATATAACCCGATAAACTCTCAACTAGAGCTAAATAATGTTAATTTAATAATTAAAAACAGCAACCTTAATATTAATAATGCTAACATCAAAATTGATGATATGCCTATTTTTATTTCCGGTAGGGCCTCGAATATTTATGATAAACCTGATTTTAATGTACAGATTAAAGCTAAACCAAATCAATCTTTTACAAATAACATTTTTAACCGTAAAAGTCTTTATCCTATTAAGTTAAAAGGAGATATTAATCATAATATTGCGATTAGAGGATCTTTGAATAATTTTAATGTTAATTCGACATTAAAACTTTCTGAAAATGCCAGAATATACTATATGGGAGCAGGGCTTGGCAATGATACGAACTCTACGCTAATAAGCCTTGATGCGGATGTAAAAAATAAAAATAAAATTATAATAAAATCCTTATCTCAAGATAGACTGGTTAAAGTTAGTCAGGATAGAACCCGTTTAACCAGAGATTTATCTGCTTCCGGTGTAATAAAATATTCTCCTAACAATATCTACTTTAATGATTTTAAAATTAAAACTCTAACTCAATCTGATGCAAAATTATTTAATTTTATATTTAAAAAGCCACTTATAAAACAAGGAACATTTAATTCTGACTTAAAAGTTAACGGGACTCTTGATTATCCGAAAATTATGGGAAAACTAAATATTCAAAATATTTACATCCCTGATTATAATGTAAATATTGATAATACAAATTTAAATTTTCAGCAGCGGTCAATTGATGTTTCTGCAAGTGGCGAAATTTTTAATGAACAATTTAAGCTAAAATCAAAGGTCTCAAATAGATTAAAAGCTCCATACAATATTGATGATATAGATTTGTATATTACAAAAATAGATTTAAATGCGTTAAATCAGCATCTTAGAGAAATTGATATTGATACACAGGAAAAATTATCTGCAAATACAGTACTACCTAAAGATATAAACTACTTTACAATAAGCAATGCACAGTTATCTGCGGATAACGTTTTACTTGATAAGATACTGCTAAATAATTTAACCGCAAATGCCAATTATGACAAAAATCATATATTTCATTTGAATAATTTTAAATTTAAAATGGCAAATGGCACAGTAAAAGGCCAATATACATTTAATACAGCTGATTGTACAAATTTCGTTTCTTTGTCAATGAATGATGTAGATTCAAATGAATTTGCCGAAAAACTTTTCAACTTAAAAAATCAAGTAACGGGGAACTTTAATGGTAAAATGGACGCTACCTGCAAAGGACTTGTTCAGGAAGAATGTATAAAAACTATATCCGGCAGCGGAGGCTTTACTATTAATAACGGTAAAATGCCTAAACTTGGGTCAATGGAATACCTGCTAAATGCTGCTAATTTGGTTAAAGGCGGAATTACGGGATTATCTTTAAATGGTCTTATAGATTTAATCACTCCGCTTAGAACTGGAGAATTTGAATCAATTACAGGCTCTATTAATATGAAAAATGGTATTATTAGTAATTTACAAATATTTTCTCAGGGTAAAAATCTTAACTTATTCATTACAGGTAAAATTGATTTATCTACATCAATTGCAGATATGCAAATTTTCGGACGATTATTAAAAAATACGTCAAGCATTTTAGGCCCATTAGGAAATGCATCTCTTAATGCATTATTTAATACTATTCCTTGGATTGATTTATCAAAATACCCTGATAATACTATCATTGAAAATATTAATAAAATTCCGGGTGTTGAATTAACAAACAATATGTATAGAATATTTACTGTTGACATAAATGGTGATATTAACGGTAATGATTACGTTAGAAGTTTTAAATGGGTAGAATAAGTTAAGATGTTGCTTACCTATGCGAGGTTGTATATTAAATGTTGCTGTAAAGCTTGTTTAAGCTTACGTAACTAATAATTAAACTCCCCTCTGGTAAGCACAACTTTGCCATTCAAATCATACATTGATTTGTTTTGCCACACGCCCTTAAATTTAAATTTATCGTCAAAAATAAACTGCATGTTATCGTTTAAATAATAAAAGTATGCTGCGACTTTGCCATCTCTGTAATATTGTTTTGAAAAGTAAGGAAATTCGGGATAATTATAAGAAACATAATCTACAAATCGAAGATTCCCCAATACGTCATAATAATAATTATGCAATATATCATTTCTGTACTGAATTGCATACATAATAAGTATATTACCCTTAAAAAATCCCGATATATTGTAATCATTTGTAGACAAGAATTTTAATTTAGCCTGATAATAATGAAGTTTATTCTCTTTATCCTTTAATTGGTCTTTAAATTGATTATTAAACTGCTTTTTAGTTAAATTGTCAGGTATGCAGTCAGAGTTATTAAGCTCTGAAACAATTTCAGAAACCATGCTTTCTCTGTCGGACTGTGCCATGGAAATCCAATCATAAGAAACATTTGCATCCAGAACTTTTGCCGAAACAGAAAGCTGGAAAAAGAAAATTGATAATAATATAAATAATTTTTTCATATTCAAATTATAACATAACTTTTGTACTATAATTTAAATATGAACAGAGATTATGTAAATAATAAATACGATTGTATAGTAGTTGGTGCCGGGCATGCAGGATGCGAGGCCGCAATATCTGCTGCAAGATTAGGTCTGCAAGTACTTTTGTGCACACTCAACGCAGATAATATTGCCCTAATGCCATGTAATCCTGCAATAGGAGGCCCAGCTAAATCAACACTTGTAAGAGAAATTGACGCACTTGGCGGAGTTATGGGTGAAGCCGCTGATGCTACTTATTTGCAAATGAAAGTTTTAAATTCTTCAAAAGGCCCTGCTGTTCGTGCATTAAGGGCTCAATCAGATAAAAAATCTTACATGGCCTATATGCGTAATGTAATTGAAAGTATAGAAAATATTCATATTCGTCAGGCCTGTATTACGGAACTTAAGCTTACTGACGGACAAGTTTCCTCTGTTATTGATGAATTTGGTATAGAACATTACGCCCCTGCTGTTATTCTAACAACTGGTACATCGCTTGACGGTAAAATATATGTCGGATTAAAGGCATATCCTGCGGGCAGATTGGGCGAGATGCCTGCAGTTGGCTTGTCTGACTCTCTCAGAAAACATGGATTAACTCTTAAAAAATTAAAAACAGGAACTCCCCCCCGTGTTGACAAAAGAACTATTGATTATTCAAAAATGACCGTTCAACCGGGTGATAAGGAATTAAATTTTTATTCTTTTAAACCCAATAGACCTATCAGACCGCAATATGAATGTTATTTAACAAGAACAAATGAAGAAACCCATAAAATAATTATGGCAAATCTTGATAAATCACCTTTGTATCAAGGTCTTATTCACGGCGTTGGGCCAAGATACTGCCCGTCAATCGAGGATAAAGTTGTAAGATTTGCAAATAATCCGTCACACCATATTTTTATTGAACCTGAGGGGCTAAATACTTATGAAATGTATATTCAAGGCTTTTCAAGCAGTCTTCCTGCAGATGTGCAGGTAAAAATGCTTCGCACAATGCCGGGTCTTGAGCATGCCCACGTAATAAAACCGGCCTATGCAGTTGAATATGATTACGTTCCTGCGGTACAAATCACACATTCTCTTATGTGTAAAACTATTAAAGGATTATTTCTTGCAGGTCAAATTAACGGAACAAGCGGTTACGAAGAAGCCGCTGCCCAAGGTATTATTGCAGGTATTAATGCTTTTAATTTTTTAAATAATTCTGAACTTTTAGAACTTTCACGTTCATCATCATATATCGGAACGTTAATCGATGATTTGGTTACAAAAGACATTGCAGAGCCGTACAGAATGCTTACATCACGCTCAGAATTCAGACTTCTGCTAAGACAGGATAATGCCGACGAAAGATTGACTCCGTATGGGCATAAAGTCGGTTTAGTAGATGATTTGCAATATAAACTATTTACAGATAAACAAAATGCTATTAAACAGCAAATTGAGCTTTTAAAAGAAATAAAATTGTCTAAAACTCCTGAAACTGACGAAATTTTATCTAAATACAACGAGCATATTGACAGAGGAATACGTTTATATGAATTACTGAAACGTCCAAATATTCCATATACGGCTATTTGTGAATTATCACCCGAAATAAAGAATATGAATATCTCAAAAGAAGTTTATGAGTCTGTTGAAATTCTTGTAAAATATGACGGCTATCTAAAACGCCAAACGGAGCAAGTGGATAATTCTGAAAAACTTGAAAAATTTAAAATTCCCGAAAATATTGATTATAATACTGTTGGTCATATATCAACTGAAACTCGAGAACAGCTTATAAAAATTCGACCAAAAACACTTGCCCAAGCATCAAGAATAGGCGGTGTAAAACCTGCCGATATCTCAATACTAATGGTACTATTAGAACGTCATCAATACGAAACTATTCAAGAGCACTAAGTTGTTTATACAGCTCAATTTGCTGTGGAGAAAGATTTTTAGGAATAACAATTTTAGCCTTTACGTTTAAGTCGCCAAAACCTCCTGATTTTTTAGGCAGACCTAAATCCTTTAATCTTAAAGTTTTTCCTGAATTCATACCGGCAGGAATTTTGATATTTACAGTTCCATGCAAGGTTTGAACGTCAAGTTTTGCGCCGAGTACGGCCTGAGACGGCGTTAATTCTATTTCTTTCGTTAAATTTGACTCATCAATTTTATATTCAGAATCTTTTAGGTTTATTATTAAATATAAATCACCTTTATTACCTCTGACACCGGTCTTGCCCTCATTACGAAGTCTTATTTTTTGTCCCTCTTTTATTTCGGCAGGTAATTTAACATTAACATTCTTTTCCTCAGAACGAATTCCTGTTCCTCCGCAAAAACTGCAATAACCTGAATTTGGCGTACAAGAATTGCATCTGTCCATAACTTTAAATCTAACTGAAATATGTCCGGCCATGATATCTTTAGCCGATACAGACACTGTTCTTGTAATATCTAAATCTTCTTTTTTAGGAGACTTTTGCTGAGTATAAATATTTTCATCAAATCCCGTCTCAGACGTCTTTGAACGTCGTCTTGAACCTGATGAAGAGCGAGCAGCTCCGCTCATTCCACCCATCATATCACCAAACAATGATGAGAAGAAATCAGAAAATCCTCCTAAATCTCCAAAATTAATATTTTGCGTAAATCCCTGAGCACCGCCCTGGCTGAAATTAAATCCAAAATTTTCATATCCCGGAGGAGGCGTAAAATCAGCACCGCCCTGCCAGTTAGCACCCAAACTGTCATAACGTTTACGTTTTTCCTTATCTCCAAGAACCTCATAGGCCTCATTGATTTCTTTAAATTTTTCTTCAGCTTCTTTTGTTTTGTTAACATCAGGGTGAAACTTTCTGGCAAGCTTACGATAAGCAGATTTGATTTCTGCCTCGGCTGCATCACGTTTTACGCCTAAAATTTCATAGTAATCTTTGTATTTCATATTATCTCCATATTACATGATAATACAAATTTTTAAAATAAACGAAATATTAATTATTTTTTAATAGATTGCTTAGTTCTAAGTTTTCTGTGGTATGTAATTGCAAATCTATGTGCTTCATCACGTATTCTTTGAAACAAAAATAATGCATTAGAGTTTTTCGGAAAAATAACAGGTGAGGAATTTTCAGGCAAAAATATTTCTTCCTCTCTTTTAGCCAAACTTACAAAATCAATACCCGTAATATTCATATCTTTAACAATTTCCATTACCGAAGACAGCTGCCCCTTACCGCCATCAATAATAATTAAATCGGGCTTGTCCCAACCCTTATCACCAAGGCGGTTAAAACGTCTGGAAAGAACTTCTTTCATCGACATAAAATCATCAGGCTTTCCCTCTGTAGATTTTACTTTAAATTTTCGGTACTCGGATTTTTTGCTCACACCATTTACAAACACCACCATTGATGCAACCGTATTTGTTCCTTGAATATGTGAGATATCATAGCATTCCATACGATAGGGGAAATTATTTAAATTTAATTTTTCTTTTATATAAGCCCCAACCTCATTAAAATCATCTATTATTTTATTCATTTCTTCAATTTTTGTTGTATCCATAAGGTTTTGAGCATTTTTTTTCGCAAGCTTTAATAATTCACTGCCTTTTTGAGTTTTGCCGTATGATATTTTAATATTTTTACCTGATAAAATATTCAGCCATTCTTCATATGGCTTTTTATCAAAATTTTCCAGATGTGACGAAAGAATTCTATCAGGAAAATCCTGTTGGAGCATATTATAGTAATCTCTTATAAAAGTTTCAATAAGCAGAGTTATATCTTCGTCAAATTGATTTGTGTAAGCGAATTGCTTTTTATCAATAAGTCTGCCCTCCCGAATTTGCATAACAACGGCAATAAAAATGCCATTTTCGTATAAAAATGAAAGAACATCTTCATTAAGTTTAGTATTTTCAGTAACAACCTTTTGTTTTTCAAGCGTTTTTTGCAAATCAAAATAGCTGTCACGAAGTCTTGCTGCTTTTTCAAATTGCTCAGTATCAGAATACTTCTGAATTTGTTCCATAAGTTTTTTCAGAAGTTCCGACTGTTTCCCTTTTAAAAAGAGTTCTGCTTGTGCTATGAGCAGCTGATATTCTTGAGGAGAAATCTTTCCCTGACATGGTGCCATACAACGTCCAATATCATAATAAATGCAGGGTCTTGATTTAAATTTAGGAGTTTTACATTGCTTAAGAGGGAAAAGTTTTTTTAAAAAATCTAATGTCGCATACATTGCTCTGGCATCAGTATATGGCCCGTAAAATCTTCCTTTATCGGGATTTATATTTTTTTTGCGTACAACGGTAATTCTTGGATATTCTTCGTCGGTAATTAAAAAATACGGATATTTTTTATCATCTTTTAAAAGAATATTATATTTAGGCTTATGTTTTTTTATAAGCTGAGCTTCCAGAATAAGGGCTTCGGCCTCAGAATCAGTTAAAATATATTCTAACTTTTCAATATGCGACACCAGAACTTTTGTTTTTAATCTGTCTACTGTTTTTCTAAAGTAACTTTTTATACGCTTTTTTAAATTTTTGGCCGTGCCGACATATATAATTGTTCCATCCTTGTCATAATAAAGGTAACAGCCGGGCGAATCGGGGAGAACTTTAAGAGTTTGTGCCAATAATTCATTCATGCCTAAATTATACCACAATTGTTATAGCTGAGTTACAAAATCGATAAAGGTCAAGATATTTAGCGTAGGAAGTCAACAGAAGTTGTCATGTAAAAACAAAAATTTAGTTATATAATTATTATATGGATATAAAAATACTTGTTGTAGATGACGATACAGCAATTAATGAACTTATTAAAGTCAATTTAGAACTTAACGGTTATAATGTTATGCAGGCGTATGACGGAATTGAGGGCTTTGCATTAGCAAAACAAGAGCTGCCTAATGCAATAATACTTGACTGTATGATGCCTGAAGTTGACGGCTTTACCGTTGCACAACGAATAAGACAAAATGAAGAAACGAAAGAAATTCCGATACTTATGCTAACGGCATTATCTCAGCTTAAAGACAAAGTTACCGGCTTTGATATTGGCGTTGATGATTACCTCTGTAAGCCATTTGAAATGGAAGAATTACAGGTTAGACTGAGAGCAATTTTAAAAAGAGCAAAACAAATTCCTGAATCAATGACAAACAGAGAACTTCTCACTATTGGTGAAATTACACTTCTTCCTGAATCGTACAGCGTAAAAATTGGCGAAAATACCGCTAAACTTACGCCTATAGAATTCGATATATTTAATCTGCTTTTCCAAAACCATGGAAACATGGTTTCATCGTCAAAACTTCTGCAAGATGTTTGGGGCTATTCTCCAAGCGATGATGTAGAAACCATCAGAGTACATATTCGACACTTAAGAAGTAAAATCGACAAAATTTCCAATGGTAAAAAATACATAGAAACAATATATGGCGGCGGATACAAATTGAATATTTAATTCAAATTTTTAATAGAGTATTTCTATTCTTCTTCGTCCAGACTAAGAACCGCCATAAATGCCTCTTGAGGGACTTCAACTCTTCCGACAGCTTTCATACGTTTTTTACCACGTTTTTGTTTTTCAAGCAATTTTCTTTTACGGGTAATGTCACCGCCGTAGCATTTATCAAGTACGCTCTTACGCAAAGCCTTAATATTAGTTCTTGCAATAACTCTGCCTCCGATTGCAGCCTGAATAGGAACTTCAAACAGCTGTCTCGGAATAATAGTTTTTAATTTTTCAGTCAATTTTTGACCAATGTAAAAAGCATTATCCTTATGACAGATTACGGACAACGCATCTACAACTTCGCCCGCCAGCATAACATCTAATTTCACAAGACTTGATTTTTTATAATCACAGAACTCGTAATCCATACTTGCATAACCCTTTGTTCGTGATTTAAGCTGGTCATAAAAATCAGTAATAACTTCACTTAAAGGAATGTGATACTCAAGATTTACACGAACTTTATCCAGATAAGTCATGTTAACAAAAATTCCTCGTTTTGATTGAGTTAAATCCATTAATGTTCCTGTATATTCGTTTGGAGCAATAATGTCAACCTTAACATACGGTTCTTCGATGTAGTCAATTTGACCTGCCGGAGGAAGATTTGCAGGGTTATCAATTTCTAAAATTTCATTATTGGTAGTATGAACATGGTATACAACAGATGGTGCAGTTGTAACAAGAGATAAGTTATATTCTCTTTCTAATCTCTCCTGTGCAATTTCCATATGCAGCATTCCTAAAAAGCCGCATCTGAATCCAAAACCTAACGCAGAAGATGTTTCAGGTTCAAATGTAATACTGCTGTCAGATAATTTTAATTTTTCCAAAGCCTCTTTTAAATCCTGATAATCTTCATTATCAACAGGATACAAACCTGAAAATACCATTGGCAATGCCTCCTGATAACCGGGTAAAGGTTCATCAGCAGGATTATCAATAGTAGTTATTGTATCGCCGACAAAACGTGTAATTTCTTTAATAGAACCGGCAAAATATCCTACATCACCACATTTCAATGAGTCACACGGAACTCTGTTTGGTGTTAAATAACCCAATTCGACAACATCATATTCTTTGCCTGTCGCCATAAATCTGATTTTATCTCCATTTTTAATCTGTCCGTCCATAATCTTAAATAAGCAAACAGTTCCTAAGTATGAATCATACGCACTATCAAATACAAGTGCACGCAAAGGCTTGTCAGAAGTATCCTTAGGAGGAGGAATAAGTTCAACAACAGCCTCAAGAACTTTATCAATACCCTCACCTGTCTTAGCACTTACAGGTATTGCCAATGACGCATCAATTCCTAAAACTTCTTCAATTTCAGCTTTTACTCTTTCAACATCAGCCGATGGCAAATCAATCTTATTTATTACGGGAAGTATTTCCAAATTCTGCTCAGCAGCAAGATAAACATTTGCAAGAGTTTGTGCCTCAACACCTTGTGTAGCATCTACAATCAGCAATGCACCTTCGCATGCGGCTAACGAACGAGATACTTCATATGTAAAATCAACGTGCCCCGGTGTGTCGATAAGATTTAATTCGTAATCTTTTCCATCATTGGCTTTATACTTCATTCTTGCAGTATTTAATTTTATGGTTATACCACGTTCACGTTCAATATCCATCGAATCAAGCAGCTGATCCTGCATATCACGCTTACTTATTGTTTCCGTAGCCTCAAGTAATCTGTCTGCAAGTGTTGACTTGCCGTGGTCAATATGAGCTATAATACAAAAATTTCTTACGTTCTCTCTATACTTCATAGTATTATTATATCTATAAAAGAGAAGATTTGTAAACTATTGACTTTTATTCTTTAAATTATAAGATAAATGTATGCTAATTGAAGAATTATTGGAACTGGCTACATATAAAAAGGCAAGTGATTTACATATTTCGGCAGGATTGCCTCCCGTTATTCGTGTTGATGGTAGATTAATAAGAGTTGAACAACAGGTTCTGTCGCCTGATGACGTTGAATCATTGGTTTTCCCGATGCTTTCTAACGAACAAAGAAGAAGATTGGAACAAGAATGGGAACTTGATTTTTCATACGGTGTGCAGGGCTTAAGCAGATTTCGTGTTAATATATATAAAGATAAGGGCAGTTATGCTGCAGCTTTCAGAACAATCAATTCGGTTGCTCCGTCATTTGATACACTTGGACTTCCTGATATTGTAAAAAAAATATCAGATAAACCAAGAGGTTTAGTGTTGGTTACAGGCCCTACAGGTTCCGGTAAATCTACAACTCTTGCAACTATGATTGATTACATTAACTCTACAAGAGCGGAACATATTCTGACAATTGAAGACCCGATAGAATTTGTTCATAAGTCTAAAAAAAGTATTATTCACCAACGTGAACTTGGTCAAGATACACGTTCTTTTTCTAATGCATTACGTTCCGCACTGAGAGAAGATCCTGACGTTATATTGGTAGGTGAGATGCGTGACTTGGAAACGATTCGTCTTGCAATTACTGCAGCCGAAACAGGTCACTTAGTATTTGGAACACTTCATACGTCTTCTGCATCTCAAACAATTGATCGTATTATTGACGTATTTCCTGAGGGGCAGCAACAACAAATACGTATACAGCTTTCAACATCGCTGGTAGCCGTATTATCGCAAACCCTGCTTCCAAGGCTTATGCCTGACGGTTCTAAACAAGGTCGTATTCTTGCACAAGAAATAATGATTGTTAACCCTGCTATTGCAAACCTTATTCGTGAGGCAAAAGCGGCACAAATTTATTCAACAATTCAAACAAATCAGGGTAGTGGTATGCAAACCCTTGAAATGGCTCTAAAAGACTTATTCAACCAAAAACTTATTGCACTTGACGATGCTCTTGCTAAATCATCAAGACCTGATGAATTAAGACGACTTTTACAAAGATAACTTTATTTTACAAAATATATTAATAAACTTTAAGAACTCGAAATTGTTGATATATCGAGGTTTTAAAGTTTTAACGTAGTATTTATTAAGAAATATTAAGAAACATAGAACAAAAAAAGCAATTTTTTTAACAAAAAATACTTTATTAAAGTACGAGGACATTAAACACACGGAGAACAAAAAAATGGGTTTCTTACTTTACGCAGGAAGAAAATTACAATTAAAGGCTAAAATCAATCAATTGTCATACAGACAAATGCAATTAAGCCAAGAACAACAAACAATTGCTTCACAAATTGCTGATAAACAACAAGCAATTCAAGCCGCAAAAAATCAATTGTCAACTTCTTCTCAAATGTTCGTTCTAGGTAATGTTCTTAGTGGTTTATCATCAAATGATACAGTTAAACAATTATTAAATTCTAAAGGTTTAGCTACTTGTTCTTCTCAAGACTTACAAGCATTGTTAAACGGTCAAAAAATCTCAGCAGGCGGACAAGAAATCTCATTAGATGCAAATGATTTCTCTCAAATCCAACCAATATACAGCCAAGTTCAATATCAATCACAAATGCAAGCATCTTATGCAACAAACGTAATTAACAGCGTAATGGATGCAACAAGCAAAGTTGAATTAGCTCAATTACAAAATAAAGACAGCCAAATTTCAATGGAATTAGAAAACATTGATTCACAATTAAAACTTGTAAATGCTGAATACGAAAATTGCAAAAAAGCTGAATCAAGTGAAGCTCAAAATACAGCACCATCATTCGGTCTAGCATAATAAGCAATAAGAATAGGTAACAAACAAAAGAGCCCGAGTAAACTTGGGCTCTTTTGTTTTATTTATTTCTTGCAAATTTTTTGTTTTATGTATAACCCCAAAAAATAGAAAATCCCCCCTAACACCCAGCAATAGATTAAAATGCAATTTTGACAAAGCGAACCACCGCAACGAAGTGAGGATGAGTGAGCCTGTCTACGAAGTTGACAAAGTGAACCGCCGTAACGAAGAGAGGATGAGTGAGCCTGTCTACGGAGTTGAATTT